>CAZVHN010000804.1:0-7245 GCA_964626895.1 uncultured Chloracidobacterium sp.
CGATACCATCGTTCCGGTCCGTCGTCTTAGCTGCGGTTTGGGTTGGAGTTGGAGTTGCCGCTGCGACTAGCACAATCGCAAGGAGAAACACTTTTCGCATGTTGAGCCTCCGTCTCGAATGGTGTGCTGAAATAGACACCGTTGGGAGGAGAAAGTTCCCGGGATCTGGAGAAAGAAAACTAGATGGGGAGATGGGGAATTTCGGATTTCGGATTTCGAATTTGAAGAAAGGGTGCCGACTTTGCTCTTAATTTCGAAATCCGCAATTCGAAATTCGAAATTCCCCGTCGCCGCGTCTCCCCATCGCCGCTAACGGCTGCGTGGGGTAGGTAGAGTTGCGCGCGAGCGCATGCGCTGCTGCCAGGCGCTGCGACGCTCATCGGCTTCCTCGATTTTAGCCAACAACTCGCTCAAACTCTCACCACCCAATTGCCGCATTTTCAGATAAAGCAGCGCCGGCACGATCGATAGCAGAGGAACGATGAAAATGTTCACCAACCCGGACAGTTGCTGATAGATCTTATTCTTCTCCAGACGGGCAGCCGACCCATCTGTGCTTACGCCAATCGAAAGCCTGCCAATCAGTAGACCGACACACAACGGGATCACCATTTGAAGCACAGAAACTATTATCACTGTTCGCCAGGAGCGCGACGCCAGCTCGCGGGCACGACGCATGGCCGCCTTCTTTTCTAACCCTTCCAGCAGTACAACCGGAGCATACAGCGCATAACGCACGGTCATTATCAGCCCAGGGATAATTAAGAGAACGTAGCCGAGAAGAATGCGGAGGGTGACCCGAATACTCGTCTTCAGAAACGGCTTCCAACGTCGTTTCAAAACGGCGAAAGCAGTGCGTAGCTCCACAGGGCGCAAGGGTGCCGCGGACAATTGCGTCACGATCACCGCAGTTATACCCGAGATGGAAGCCGCGGCGAGGAACTGAGCGACTACGTGTACCAACCCAACAATCCCTATCGCCACGACTATTAGTATTTTCGCGGTTCCCCACCCTTCCGGCTGAGACCTTTGCGCCAACTGCAAAACAGTCAGCAATACAGTGGTGACAATGAAGGGGATATGCGCCGTCAGCGACAGCTTTAGAAACTTGGGGAAGTATTCGCTATAAAGCGCGAACGCCCGTCGATAAAGCGATCCGATACTGGTGGCCTGCGCGCGCAGAGAGTTGCCAAAGGCGAGAGCCGTCTGCGGTCGGTCGGCGGGATCCTTGGCGAGGGCGCCCATCACGATTTCAGCCACGCGCTTAGGTATTTTCTTGCTGCGCTCGCGCAAGGGTGGCGGCGGCAGTTCCAGATGCTCCCGAATGACACTCCCCGTGTTGCCCGCGAAAGGCGGCTCGCCCGCCAGCATTTGGTAAGCGATCACGCCGAGGCTGTAGATGTCCGAACGAGCGTCCAAACTTTTTGCGGCGCACTGCTCCGGCGACATGTAAACCGGCGTGCCCATGATAGCGCCGACTCTTGTCAACTTAGTTGCCTGTCCTCTCGTCGAGCTTGAGGTTGTATGTGCACGCGAACCCAAACGCCGCGTTGCTTGATCCAGCATTAGAGTTCGATCCGTATCTTCATCCTTGGCGGCGCCCAGGGAGGGAAGAGTCAATTCCATTTCGCCCGTTGCCGCAGGCACACTGAAGAGTCTAGTTTCGGCCGCATCGCCATCCGGCGAACCCTCAATCCGATCTCCGGTAGGCCCTTCACCGGGCGAGTAGGCAACGGTGTCGAGCTCGAGATGACCGGCGTCACCCATCACGTTCATCACATTCGTGACTCGTGCGCCCGGCACTACGGTCCCTGCATCGCGTTGACCTGGGATAAGTGTAGCCGCCTCCGAAGATGTGAGCTGGGTGGACCCGCCCTGCCCGAGACCGGTGGCGGCTGCTGCTGCAATTGAGGCTTCGTTCCGCGACGTGCCGATCTCTAATTGACTGTCGCCGTCTGGAGTATCCACCTCGGCCAATTTAGCGATGCCAAAATCAAGGACCTTGACGCGGTAACTGCCGAGCCGATTTGGCTCCAGCCAGATGTTGTCTGGCTTCAAATCGCGGTGGACGATCCCCTGCTTATGCGCCTCGTGTACGGCTGAACACACCTGTTCCAGGATATCGACTACCCACTCCAAGGGCAGACGCTTCTCTTCTTCCAGAACATCGCCGAGCGTGCAGCCGTCGAGATACTCCATGACCAGATATGCGACCTGGTCTTTGCCTGCCATGGTGAAACCGAAGTCAGTTACGTCCACCACGTTCGGATGGCGCAGACGCCCGGCGGCCCGCGCCTCGCGTTTGAAGCGGGCGACGAATTCCTCGTTGCGCATGAATTGGGGGGCGATTAGTTTGAGTGCGACGTAGCGCTCGGTGCCCAGGTGGGTGGCCAGATAGACCGCTCCCATGCCGCCCCGGCCCAGCAGTCGCTCGAGTCGGTACTTGTCGTCCAGCACCTGACCGAGGTAATGATCCAGTCCCGTCATTGGTGGTTATGCTACAACGTGAAGCGTGAATCGTAAACAACGACCAGGGAAAAGCGGGTGACGGGGTGACGGGGAGATTGGGTGAATGGGGAGTAGGTACACGGCAGTCATGGCGGCAGTTGATCTAGTCTGTTCAGTCCGCAGCGGACGACTGACAGTAGCCCAGCACTTGAGTGCTGGGCTTGCGAAAGACCACTCAACCAGTCCGTGCAGCGGACGGCTGAAGCTAACGGAACACATAACGCGGGCTGTACTCCACTCGATGCCATTCCAGTTGCGGATCGATTATCGGGTACCTGTCTTTTGTGCTGAACGTACAGTGCATGAGGTTGCTAACGTAAGAGTGAGACACGGTGAGGAGCCTCCCTTTATCAGTCGTCCGCTTCACGGACTGGTTGAATGTTTTTGGTGTAGCCCAGCACTCAAAGTGCTGGGCTATTGTCAGCCGTCCGCTTAGCGGACTGGTTGAGTGGTTTGCGCAAGCCTAAGAGGCTGGGCTACGGGTAGGCGTCCGCTATGCGGACTAGGCAATCGCAATCATGAAAATGTAGCCTGCCAAATCAGCGCTTGGCTGGTGGCCATCTCTCCATACGGTATACACGCTCCTTGGCTGAAGTCTTCTCAGTTGCAGGCCAGGCGAGAACGGCTTTCCATGAGTCTGCCGTTCTACGTTTCTGCACCTGCTCACTGGCTCCCAGCTTATTGCCACGACGCTTTTAAAATTGCCTTCGAATCCGCGTTTTCAGGAATTCCTTCCATGATCAGCACTCGATAGCCTTGCAGCTCCATTACCACGCGGCCTTCATTTGTCTGCCACTCGTGACGCTCTCTCACCGGGCTCTGAGCAGCGGCGTTCATAACTTTAGTGCCCTCGCCCGAGGTTGTCTCCCTAGCTTTCGCGTTTGGATAACGTCCCCGGGTGCGTTTGGCGTAGGCGTCGAAAAACTCCCGAGCATCGTTTTGTGTATCCCATGCGGTGAGTTGAACAATGAACACGTCACCGGGCTTCGAACCTTCATATAGCGCATAACGGTCGCCCGCCCAGCCCGCCGCGGCGCGACGTGATTCAGCTGAGGCATTCAGAAATTGATCTAGAATCAGATAAAGGCTCCATTCACCGTTCACGTCGTAGTCAATTCTTTTCCAGCCGGTGCCCAACCAGGTGCGCACGTCAGGCAGCGCGACTTTCACCGGCGTCTCATAATCGAAATATTTTTCCGGATGGAGAATCTGCTCACTGGATAAAGGCAACTTTGCGAAGGCCTGCGAAACTGTAGCCCAACCACCTCGCTTATAAACTCGTGTGGCCCATTCGGATCCCTGCTCATAGGGAAATACCAGCGATTCGCGGATCGCTCGCGGCGCTTGTTTGAGCTGGTCTGAGGCCATGTTGCTCCCGCCCAGCGAACGAATGAACGCCAAGGCCACGAGTGGGTTCTTCGCCATGTAGAGCGTCATTGCGAGCGTGGCATCGCCTTCGATTAACGCATGGGCAGCCAGCTCGGCGTCGGAGTCGCCTTTAGGCCATTTTTCGAAGCGTCGCAGGTCGAAATGCTGATCCTGTAAGGCGTGAGTTAACTCATGAGCCATTACGGGCTTTTGTCCTTCAAGCTCGATCCAGTCGGCGAGATAGAACTGCTGGGCTTTTGGATCGTAGTAACCGGCTACTTGTTCGGTCAGTAGCTTGACTACGAAGGAACGGTACTGAAACTCAGGCGACGCCAGCCCGAGCTTTTTCAGGGCCAGTTCAGTCGCATGCATCTCGGCCGGGGTTGTTTGCTCGTCAAGGTTGCGAACAATCATGCGCTCGATTTCAGTTCGAGACTGCGCACCGCTTCTTACGGGTCGAAGAATCGCCAGTTCCCTGATCTCACTGGTTTCCTTCAGGATCGTAACCGTGGTCGCCACGATTGCCGCGTTGCGTGAAGTGGTGGGAGCGGCCGCCGTTGCCTGGGGCATGGACGCGACCCGAGGAGTGCCGACGAAAACCGCCGTGAAAATGAAGCTGGAACAAACCAGCGGGCCGACTATCCGGGCGATTTGCTTTGACAACCTGCGGCTTTCGCTCTTATAGTCCGCTAAACGTTTCAGGCCCAGTAGCAATTTAAGGTTCATGCGGCATTCTCTTTTCTAGAGAGTTTGGAGGCTTTCGCTCATGACGAGCCCGGCGCCGGAAAATGTGCTCGGAGATTGGCACGAGACGGTTTTGCGTGTGCGCTACTCCGAAACCGACAAAATGGGCATCGTCTATTATGCCAATTACCTCGTCTGGTTTGAAATCGGCCGGACTGAATATTGCCGCGCCCGGGGATTCTCTTATCGCGACATGGAGACGAATGACGACGCCTTTCTGGTCGTGGCCGAGAGCTATTGCCGTTACAAAGCGCCCGCCTATTACGACGACGAGATCTTGATTCGTACCCGCGTTACCGAACTTCGCCGGCGCTCGCTGCGGTTTGGCTACGAAATCGTTCGGGCCACCGACGCCCAGATAATTTCAGAAGGCGAAACCGGGCACGTCGTTACTGATAGATCGGGCCACGTACGCTCATTTCCTGAAGGCTACGCTCAACGTTTGCTGGCCCCGCCGATTCTCAAGACCTCCCAAAGTGGGAAGTTAGTTCCCCCGCAAACCGCTCCAGAGTGACAGTGGACAGTGGGCAGTTGGCAGTGGACAGTTATTGAGTTGATATTGTCGGCTGCGGGCTGCCGTTATCAGCGGTTTAGAGAGTTTGCAAGACCATTGATAAGTCTGCCAACCTCCGCTGAAAGACCCATGATCGCATCTACCTTGCTTTGCCGCAAATATCCTAATCTTCCAGCAATTAGAATTTGAGTCTCTGCCTCTCTTAGTGACCCATGTGCATACGAGAGGTGGTGAAGAAACTCATTAGTAGACCTGCGCCCCTGACCTTCTGCGATGTTTGAGGGTATGGAAACCGCTGCCCGCCTGACCTGACTCACGAGACTATAGAGTTCCTCTTTCGGGAACTCTCGAGTTGCTTCGTAAATTCTTTCCACCAAGTCCATAGCTTTCTGCCAGACGATCAGCTCAGAGTAGTTTTTAACTTTCATGTTACTTACCTCCGTGAGGAAGAGATTAGGTAGAACTCCGTTTTCAGTCATTGTTCATTACTTTACGTTTTCTGCCCACTGCCCACTGTCCACTGTCCACTGTCCACTGCCCACTGCCCACTGTCCACTGTTCACTGCCCACTGTCCACTGCCCACTGTTCACTGTTCACTGCTCATGCGCAAGATTAATCCGCTCAATGCTGCGCGCCTTCCCAGTTGTCTCATCAATGTCGATCACAGCCGCGCAAATGCGCACCTGGCCACTTGAATGTTCGGCCCGGCGTGCGATTACCGAAGTGAAGCGGGCAATCACGTCTGCTTTGTTCATACCAATCACGCCTCCGTAACTACCTGTCATACCAAGGTCAGTCAGGTAGGCCGTTCCCTGAGGCAAGATTCTCTCGTCTGCGGTTTGCACGTGGGTGTGCGTCCCGACGACAGTCGAAACGCGGCCGTCCAGATACCATCCCATGGCGACCTTTTCGGAAGTCGCCTCCGCGTGCATGTCCACCAGCCGCACCTTAATTTCTGAAGACAGCGAGCTCACCAGGCCCTCCACGATCCGGAAAGGGTCATCTGAAGGTGGCATAAACACGCGCCCCATCAGATTGATTACCGCCACCTTTGTGCCGCGTATCTCTCCCTGCCAAATCCCACTCCCGGGCGTTCCCGGCGGATAGTTGGCGGGCCGCAGCAAGCGGGGCTGCTTGCCGATGTAGTCGATCGCTTCTTTCTTATCGAAAATGTGATTGCCGGAAGTCATTACGTCGATGCCGGCGGCGAAGAGTTGCTCACCCAGCGAGGGAGTAATCGAAAAACCGCCGGCTACATTTTCGGCATTCATCAGGGCGAGATCAATTGCATACTGCTCGCGCAGATCCTGTATGCGCTCGAGCACAGCAATGCGCCCGGGCTTGGCCACCACATCACCAATCATCAAGATTTTCATAAAGACGGCGTAAAGCGGAAATAGAAAAAAGGTCGTAAATCAAAAATCGTCAACCGTGAAATAGAAGCAATTTCTATTTACGATTCACGACTTTCGATTTACGACCGATTGGCGGGAGGGAGATCCGCTGAGTCGTTCCGAAGCCGAAATTGAACCTGCATGTACAGGTGGGTGACCTATGTCTGCCGCAGCCTCTGGCAATTCTTAACGGTGAAGAAGTGCACTGGCTGATGCGGCGTCGGTCTCCCTATTTAACGGCGTTGGCTCAATCATCGTAACTCGGTGACGGGCCCCGCAGAAAGTTTCCCTCCGCCAACTGCGGATACTAGCATAGCCGCGGTGCGGCGGGAAGTACTCATTTTCCGTTATCCATTTTCCATTCTTCATTGGTCATCACTACTGTCCCAACGTTAGTGGAACAGGACCAGTCACTTGGCAACAACAGTACCTTGAGTTTGATTGACTGCTAGTGGAAAACCACAAAACCCTGAGGGTTTTTAACAACACCTGACAATTATCACTGAGGTAAATGTGTAGACCATTGTCGCCGAGATTGAGATGTCCGATGGAGCAGGTCAGTACCACCTGGCGATAGAGATTGTGTGAAAACTCAGATACCACCGGCTTCAGCCGCGTGGTACTTCAGTTTTTACCTAAGCACGCAAGTAGCTAGTGCCTTCCTGGAAACCACCGATTTTAATCGTGTGGAGCGTCAGCTTCGGCCTTGGTGGACT
>CAZVHN010000805.1:0-20414 GCA_964626895.1 uncultured Chloracidobacterium sp.
AGGGTCGCCTACCGTAAGCATCACCTGAGTTCGAGTTTGCGGAACGGCCGCGGCGTCAATCTTCTCAACTTCGAAACCTATGCGACCTGTGTAGACATGGCCCTCTGGCCCTTCCGAGCACGCGACCGTGACCTGATCGCCATCGTGAAGCACCTCAGTCGCATTACCACTGCCGACAATACAGGGAATGCCAAACTCGCGTGAGACGATCGCCGCATGGGCCGTGCGTCCTCCTTGATCGGTGACAATGGCGGCGACGCGACGCATAACAGGCTCCCAATCCGGATCCGTGAGTCTGGCTACGAGGACATCCCCGGCTTCGACCTTTTGCAGTTCATTAGCCTCACGCACAACTCGCACACGACCAGCGCCGATCTTTTCGCCTACTGCCTGGCCCTTCACCAGTGGCAAGCCGTGTTGACCTTTCAGGCGATAGACTTCCGCGACCGCGGTCCGAGGCTTAGTTGAATGAACCGTTTCGGGTCGCGCCTGAACAATAAACAGCTCGCCAGTGAGTCCATCTTTGGCCCACTCGATGTCCATCGGCTGTGGATGTCCGGCCAGCTCCGAATAATGATTCTCGATAAGGCAGGCCCAGTTTGCGAGTTTGAGGACTTCGTCGTCGGTTAGGGAAAACTTGCAACGCTCCTCAACCGGCGTGGCCTCGCTGTGCGTTGTGCGGCTGCCGTCACCGTAGACGAGCCGAACCTCTTTGGTCCCGAGTTGCCGCCCGATGATTGATCGATGACCGCTCTTCAACGTGGGTTTGAAAACGGTCCACTCGTCGGGCGTAACCACGCCTTGAACTACAAACTCTCCCAATCCATAGGAACTGTTGACGAGTACCACGTCACGAAAACCCGACTCAGTGTCCAGAGTGAAAATCACACCAGAACTCCCCTTGTCCGAGCGGACCATTGGTTGAACGCCGACAGAAATAGCTACTTTCAATTGATCGTAACCCAGGCGCGCGCGATAGCTGATTGCGCGATCTGTGAAGAGGGAAGCGAAGCACTGGTGGACAGCACGCAGTAGAGCCTCGCGCCCGCGAATGTTTAGAAACGTCTCGGCGGCGCCCGCGAAGGATGCTTCTGGTAAGTCTTCTGCCGTAGCGGACGAGCGAACAGCTAGTTCCGGCTCGCGCCCGAGGCGCGCACAGAGTTTCTCGTAGGCACTGGCGATGGCTGCTCGCAATTCGTCCGGTAGTGGCGTTTCGAGCACGGCCGCTCGTGCGGCATGTCCTCGAATGCCAAGTTCCTTTACGTCCTCATGATCAAAGTCCGAAAACAGGGACCGCAGCTCGTATTCAAGATTGGCCTGCGCGAGCAGTGCGCGATACGCGTCTGCCGTTGTCGCAAAGCCATCAAGCACACCAATACCTTTAGGCTTCAAAGCATTTAAGAGTTCGCCCAAGGAAGCGTTCTTGCCACCGACCAGGGGCAAATCCTTGAGAGTGATCTGACAGAGATCAAGCGTGTAGACTAACTTGCCTTCCATATTCCCGCCTTTCAAATTGACGTTTCCCGCGACTGCAAGTTCAAGATAGCAACGCGTATGCCTGTAGACGTTGGGCCCTCAAACATCCACCAGCTAGTCAAATTCACCTATGGTGGCCGGACTTGAGCAGCGGTTGCTGTCAAAAACTCGCACGACTGCGGGAAACTGCGCAGTTTGTCAACCAAGACGCTCTAGAAAGCCGCAAAAGTATCGAGAAAAAGCTGGCATGCTTCATGCAGTCCGGAAGGCTGAAGTTTTGCGGGTGGATCCAGCGTGAAGAAAACCGTGATTACTGTTTCGACAGTCAAAGCGTAACCGAAGGAGTGTGCAATGAAAATCTTATTAGCCGTTGACGGCTCGGCTTACAGCGACGCTGCAGTTGATGAAGTCGTGCACCGACCGTGGCCGCTACAAAGTGAAGTCAAGGTTATTACGGCTGCTGAAACGCCCTTAATGGTTGGCATGGAGCCTTGGGCGTCATCGCCAGAGTACTTTGAAAAACTGGAGAAATCAGTTCGTGAAGCAGCAATGGCCGTGATCGAAAGCGCTCTGCTGAAGCTGAAGTCAATTGAAGATAAGACCCTGAAGATTAGCAGCGAAATTATCCAGGGCCCAACCAGACAAGTGATTGTAGAAGAGGCTGAACGTTGGGGCGCCGATCTCATTGTCCTGGGTTCACGCGGCCTGGGTGCCTGGAATCGACTACTCCTGGGCTCAGTATCGAGTGCCGTGGTTCATCATGCGAAGTGTTCCGTCGAAATCGTGCGGAAGCCACAAACGAAGGAACCCGACAAATAACAGAAGTTCAGTGTGCGCCGCCAGCCTTTGCCCAGCGTGCATTTGTCGGATTCCGATCGCTGAACTCGCAATAGGAGGTGGACTCGTCCTTATCATCATCCTGGGTAACGCGATGAGATAGATGGTGTTTATCTAGGTAACTACGTGCGGAGAAAGACATCATGAAAGAACAGATGAAGCTTCTGATTGGCTATGACGGTTCTCAATGTGCCAATGCTGCGCTCGATGATCTGCGACGCGCCGGACTGCCGCGCGAAGCTCAGGCCATCATTCTGACCGTTTCAGAACTGTGGCTGCCTTACTCATCAGGGAATAACGTCGCTTTTGCAGCCCCTTCTAAGTTAGCGGCTACGGGTCTCGGGCAATTAATGGCGACCGCCGTGGCAGGTGCGGAGCCAGTCACAGAGGCTCGGACTCTTGCGCTGGAAGCAAAAAGACGCTTGCAAACGTATTTTCCCGGCTGGGAGATAAAGGGCGAAGAATCGTCCGGCTCACCCGCACGTGAGATTTTGAAAAGAGCAGATGATTGGGCGCCAGACTTGATAGCTGTCGGCTCGCAGGGCCGCTCGGGATTGGGCAGATTTCTTCTCGGCAGTGTTTCACAGAAAGTCGCCAACGAGGCGCAGTGCTCCGTCAGAGTGGCTCGTGGAACAGTATGGAAAGATGGCGCCCCGGTACGAATCCTCCTTGCGTTAGATGGCTCGCATGGCTCGGGAGCTGCCGTTCACGCGGTACGCACGCGCATGTGGCCCCCCGGGTGTGAGGTGCGCCTCACCACCGTTGTAGACCCTCAAAATGTGCCAATTGTGAATCAACTCGTTCCGTCCGCTGCACGAGGCGCGGCGAGTGCAGCTCACCGTGCATGGGTGCAGGAGTTCGTAGATGAAGCAGCGAAGAAGTTGCGGGGGTCAGAATTGATCGTGTCGTCAAAAATCGAAGAGGGTGATCCTAAGAGCCTGATCATCGCCAACGCTGAGGAGTGGGGAGCCGAGTGTATTTTTATCGGCGCATCGCGTGCGCGTAATTCGTTTGAAAAATTCCTACTCGGCAGCGTCGCTACGGCCGTGGTCTCCCGTGCGCATTGTTCAGTGGAAATCGTACGTGCCGGTAAAGATCCACATGTTTGAGACGACGCACCAAGGCGTTGCATTGTATAAAAATGAGCACCCCATTTTCGCCAGTGGTGAACGCACATGGCAGAACCCTTCGCACAACTCTTTAGCAGAAAAACGCGTTTCTCTGCCGGTATTAATGAGGTCCCTCTTGCCGGCGAGTTATATAGCGTTGAGCATCTTGAACAGTATGCGACTCTGCTTGCATCCACGCACAAGGTCCTTCCTGGTCCGGCTCAGGGCCGGAATCTGCTATCGCGATTGGAAGAAAATGAACAGGTCCTCATTGATGCTTACAAGACTCTTGCCGACGCAATCCGCCGTGAGCATACCGTTTCGCCCGCCGCCGAGTGGCTGGTCGACAACTTCCATCTAGTTGAAGAACAGTTAAGAGAAATCCGGGAGGATTTGCCGGAGACCTATTACCGTGAGCTTCCCAAGCTGAGCGAGGGCGAACTGACCGGTTATCCACGCATATATGCTGTCGCGCTTGAAATAGTCTCGCACACGGACAGCCGGTTGGATCTTGAAACACTGAAACGCTTCATTCGCGCGTACCAGCGCAAAACCACTCTTTCCATCGGTGAGTTGTGGGCCGCGGCTATCACACTCCGTCTCGCCCTGGTTGAAAACCTGCGCCGGCTGGCAGCGCGTACAGTTGCAGCCCGACACAAGCGGGTGGAGGCGAATGCGCTGGCGGACGAGTTGCTAAAACACTCCGCCTTGCAACCTGATCATTTGATCTCATTAGTCAGGAGACGACTTCGCGAAGAACTCGATCCCGCTTTTGTCGTTCAGTTCTCGCAACGGCTCCACGATCAGGACCCAGCCGTGTCGGCTGCGCTTGGCTGGATAGATTCTCAGCTCGCGCTCAAAGGACAGAGCACAGAGCAGGTTGTTCAGCTTGAGCATCAAAGGCAGGCCTCTAGTCAGGTCACGGTGGCCAACATCATCACGAGCATGCGGTTGCTCTCGACGCTCGATTGGCGAGAGTTTTTTGAGAGCGTCAGCCTGATTGATCCCCTCCTGAGAGCAGATCCTGCAGGAGCATATGCGCGAATGGACTTTGGCACGCGTGATCATTATCGGCACGTCATTGAGCGACTCAGCAGACGGACTGGCGTGGCCGAACTCGAGATTGGCCAGCGTGTCATGGACCTGGCCCAGCGCGCAGATCAACCAAACACCAGAAAGGACGCCCCTACGCATGTTGGTTACTACCTGATCGACGACGGCCTGCCGCAACTCGAAGCAGCGGTCGCGTTCCGCCCAAGCATTCGTGAGCAAGCCGCTCGCCTCATGCAACGTCACCCAACAATCGGCTACCTGGGAACAATCACCGTTGCGACCTCAATAATCGTCGCACTGCTTACCTCTTATGCGGCCTTAGCAGGTGCGACAGGCTTAATGATGGCCGTCATCGCCCTTCTGTCTGTTGTCCCGGCCAGTGATCTGGCGACGAGCGTGGTTAACTGGGCCGTGACCCTCGGAGTGAAACCGCGTCCACTGCCGAAGATGAATACTTCACTGGGCATTTCAGAACACGATCGCACGATGGTTGTTGTTCCTACCATGCTTACGGATGAGGGAGGCGTGAGCGAACTGCTTGGGAGGGTGGAAGTTCATTGTTTAGCCAATCAAGACAAGCACATCTTCTTCGCGCTACTGACAGATTTCGCCGACGCGCCAGGCGAAAATATGCCTGATGACGAAATGTTGCTGGAGACAGCGCGCGCCGGAATCGCCGATCTAAACGCCCGATATCCTGGAGATGGTCAACCGGCGCGCTTTCATCTCTTTCATCGTCGCCGGCAGTGGAACCAGAGCGAGGGCCGCTGGATTGGATGGGAGAGAAAGCGTGGCAAGCTGCGCGAGTTTAATCGTCTACTGCGCGGCGCAGGCGATACAAGCTTCGTCGTTATTACAGCCGACCCATCGCTGCTGTCTCAGATTCGGTACGTGATCACGCTCGATTCTGACACCCAACTTCCGCACGCCACGGCCCGACGCTTGATCGGCACAATCTCGCATCCACTTAACCGACCATACTTCGATGCGGAAGTGGGCCGTGTCACGCGTGGCTATGGGATTCTTCAACCGCGCATCAGTATCTCGCTCGTGAGTGCGTCTCGTTCAGTCTTCGCCCGAACATTCTCGGGTAATACGGGCGTCGACCCTTATACAACGGCAGTCTCGGACGTCTATCAGGACTTGTTCGGCGAAGGAAGTTATACCGGGAAGGGGATCTATGACGTCGACGCATTCGAAGCCGCACTGAATGGGCGCGTGCCCGAGAACTCTCTACTAAGCCATGACCTATTTGAAGGACTATACGCTCGCGCAGCGCTAGTGACAAACATTGAGCTTTTCGATGATTATCCCAAGCGTTATGACACTTATGCACGAAGGCAACATCGCTGGACACGTGGAGACTGGCAGGTCGCCCCGTGGAGTTTCCGGCACGCACCAACTGAAGACGGGCGAACGCTACTCAATTCGCTTCCGCTGATCTCACGCTGGAAGATATTGGATAACTTGCGGCGAAGCCTGGTTGCGCCGGCCGTCATGCTCTGGTTAATAGCAGCCTGGACGGCATTGCCAGGCGCTCCGCTGCTCTGGACACTTTTCATATTGCTTACCCTCGCATTTCCCGCCTACGCGCATGTTACGAGAGGGCTGTTGATTCATCCGCGGGGTGTCCCGTGGACCAGCCACTTCTGGAGCATGTGGGGTGATGTGCGGATTAATACTTTGCAGGTTCTGCTCAACATCACTTTCATTGCCCATCAGGCTTACCTGATGAGTGATGCCATTGCTCGAACTTTCTATCGCAAGCTGGTTTCGAAGAGCCGTCTGCTGGAATGGGTGACGGCGCACGAAGGGCGTGCAACCGCCGCTGATGGGAAGACCTTTCTTCGCTTCATGTGGCCAGCTTCCGCGATTGCAGCGTTTATCACGCCGCTGATCGTGCTGGTGAAAACTGACGCTATTCTTGTCGCAGCGCCGTTTCTGGTAGCCTGGGTCCTCTCTCCATTCATCGCCTACCGCCTAAGCCAACCGCTTTCCGTTGAGCCGAAACGTCTAGGGGTGGAGGATACCAAGGTCGCTCGGCTCATCGCGCGGCGCACCTGGAGATTTTTTGAAACGTTTGTAGGAGAAGAGGATCATTGGCTGCCGCTGGACAATTATCAGGAAGACCCGCAGCCAGTAGTCGCGCATCGGACATCTCCTACCAACGTCGGCCTGCTCTTACTATCAACTGTGGCGGCGCATGATTTTGGCTATACGGGTTCGCTCGAACTCATCGAACGGCTCGAACTTACTTTTACTACTCTAGAAAAGCTGCCACGATTTCGCGGACATTTCTTTAACTGGTATGACACGCACACGCTCGAGCCATTGATGCCGCAATATGTTTCTACCGTCGATAGCGGTAATCTGGCGGGACACCTGATAGTAATCAAACAAGCTTGTAATGAATTGCCGGAACGACCGCTTTTCGCCGCGCGAGTTACCGCTGGGCTGTCTGACACAATTAGGCTTGTCTCCCGGGAGGTGGATCTGCTCGGCGCCAGCAGGCAACGCACTGATGTGGTCACAGTCAAACAGCTTCGCCAGGAAATAGATGCGTGTGTGCGTCTAGTCACGCACGAGGCGCCACAGACTCTAACTGACTGGTCGAGCTCTCTCGCCAAACTCGCAGAACGTGCAGCCACGATTCAAGACGTCGTTAACGCTCTGGCCCATGAACATGGCGCCGAGAATTTCGGGGAGTTGCGTTTCTGGATCAGCGCTTTCATTCACCAGATTGAAACCCTCAGCCGTGATCTGCATATCGTCACACCCTGGGCCGGTGTTTTGGCGCGGATTGTCTCAGCCGCAGCCGGCCGGTATCCCGATGATCTTTCGACGCAACTGGGGAAGATCAGACATGAATTGAATCTCGTGCCTGTCCCTTCGAAAATTCCTGAACTCTGCGATCAAGTGCTGGTGCAACTCGCTGCTCTACGCCCAGAACTTGAGAAATCACTGTCGTCGGAGTCCGACCTCGGCAAATTGCTCGACAATTTGGACTCATTGACGAAGGCGCTCGAACGAGCAGCAGAGGCGAACAATACTCTGCTTGCGCGGGCAGGCAGTCTTGCCCGCTTGTGTGAGCGTCTTGTTGATGAGGTGGACTTCGGGTTCCTATTCGATGAAGAACTCAAAGTCCTCACGATTGGTTATAACGTGAGTGACAGCCATCGTGACGAGTCGTTCTACGATCTACTGGCTTCAGAGGCCCGGCTGGCGAGCTTTATAGCGATCGCCACCGGTGACGTTCCTCAAGAACACTGGTTCCGCCTTGGGCGCCAACTCACTTCGGTTAACGGAAGTCAGGCACTGATTTCTTGGTCCGCGACGATGTTTGAGTACCTGATGCCGCTTTTGATCATGCGTAACTACGAAAGGACCCTGCTCGCTGAGACTTATCGAACCGTAGTTGCGCGCCAAATCTCCTATGGCCACGAGCACGCCGTGCCGTGGGGAGTTTCGGAATCCGCTTACAATGCGCGCGACCTTGATCTTACTTATCAATACGCGCCTTTCGGGGTGCCGGGCATGGGCTTGAAGCGCGGACTGAGCGAGAACCTGGTAGTTGCCCCTTACGCCACGCTCTTGGCGGCTATGCTCGAGCCTCACGTTGGCGTCCAGAATTTGCTGCGTCTTGAGCAGGAAGGCGCACTTGCGGGCTTCGGCTTTTACGAAGCGGTTGACTACACGCCCGAGCGGTTGCCGCCAAATCAAAAGATGGTGCTGGTCCGGGCCTTCATGACGCATCACCAGGGCATGAGTCTGGTGGCGCTCGACAATCTACTTCACGACTATGTGATGCAGAATCGTTTTCACTCAGACCCGCTGATTGAGGCTAACGAGTTGTTGTTGCAAGAGCGTGTGCCCCGCGGCGTGCCCACGGTGCATCCGCGCGCCGAGGAGGTATTGTCGGGCCGGAGGGCTCGGACACTCCCAACACCGATCACCACGCGGCGGTATGGCACAACAGACCTCCCCTCTCTACGCACACAGTTGCTTTCAAATGGCACCTATACTGTGATGTTGACGACATCCGGCGCCAGCTATTCAATGTGTGGCTCTAACGCAGTAACACGCTGGCGCGAAGATGCGACCCGTGACAGTTGGGGTAGCTTTTGCTACCTCCGCGACATGGGCAGCGGAGCCGTTTGGTCGGCGGGCTACCAGCCGACAACGCGCACGCCACAGTTTTACGATGTTTCATTCGCTGAGGACAAAGCGGACATTTGGCGGCAGGATGTCGGTCTAATAACACACACTGAAATACTCGTTTCAGCCGAAGACAATGCCGAGTTGCGCCGAGTTTCTGTTACCAACCAATCCTCGCGCGCCCGGGAGATCGAAGTGACTAGTTACGCCGAGGTAGTTCTCGCCCCTCCGGCGGCTGATATCGCACACCAGGCGTTCAGCAACTTGTTTGTTGAAACCGAGTTTATCGCGGATGACAATGCACTGCTGGCTCATCGTCGACCGCGTTCAGAGAAGGAAGAGCCTATCTGGGGATTGCATACGGTGGTCACCGAAGGGGAGGTGGTTGGAGCTCTTCAGTATGAGACAGATCGCAGCCGTTTCGTGGGTCGCGGGCACAGCCCGGCAGATCCTTCGGCGATCCTCGAGGACCGACCACTCTCAAACTCTTTCGGCGCGGTACTCGATCCAATCTTCACCTTACGCCAACGTGTACGGCTCAGGCCCAACGAAACCGCACGCGTGTGTTTCGCGACAGGAGTAGCACATTCGCGCGAGGAAGCGCTAAGGCTGGCCGACAAATATCACGATCTGGGAACTTTCGAACGCGAGGCAAGACTGGCGTGGACCAAGTCTCAAGTTGAGATGCGTCATCTTGATGTCGATCTGGAAGAAGCCCAGCTCTTCCAGCGACTCGCAGGACTGGTTTTCTATTTGGATCAGAGCGTCCGCCCGCGCCCGCACGTGCTCGCGCTCAACAGCAAGACGCAGGCAGGTCTGTGGCCGTATGGCATTAGCGGCGATCTGCCCATCATCCTGGTACGCATTAGTGACGAGACTGATCTCAGGATAGTGAAACAAATATTGCGTGGGCATGAGTATTTACGTTCGAAAGGATTGTCAGTAGATCTGGTGATCCTGAACGACCATTCGGCTAGCTATGCTCAGTCTCTTCAGGATGAGCTGCTTGAACTTGTGCGGAAGAGCGGGGCGCAGCATCTGGTGGATAAACCGGGCGGTGTGTTTCTTCGACGCTCGGACATCATGGCTGAAGCGGACAGAATTCTGCTGCACACAGTCGCACGCGTTTGCATTGTGACGGAGCGAGGCTCACTGGAAGAGCATTTGACCCGCCCCGCGATTGAGCGCGAGCTTCCGGCACCCTTTATCCCAAGTCGGCCGTCATATGCTGATTTGGAACCAACTGTCCCTGGGGACAATCTGAGCTTCTTCAATGGTGTGGGCGGCTTTAGTAAAAACGGCCGCGAGTACGTCACGATTCTCGGTGAGGGACAATGGACACCGGCGCCGTGGCTGAACGTCATCGCAAATTCAATGGATTTCGGATTTCAAGTCTCCGAGAATGGGGCGGGTTATACGTGGTCGGTTAATAGTCATGGAAATCGTTTGACCCCGTGGTCCAACGACGCAGTCTCGGACCCCTCAGGCGAAGTAATCTATCTGCGTGACGAAGATACGGGTGCTATATGGACTCCAACACCTCTGCCAATCCGCCAAACCAACCCTTATGTCATTAGACACGGGCAGGGTTACACCACATTCGAACACACGAGCCATGGAATAGCGCAAGAGCTACTGATGTTTGTTGCGACTGACGCACCAGTGAAGATTGCTCGGCTGCGCCTGCACAACAAGACCAATCGAAAACGCCGCTTGTCTGTTACCAGTTACAACGAACTCGTATTAGGTACAAAGCGTAGCTTTTCGTCGCCCTTCATCGTCACGGAGGTGGACCAAACAACGGGCGCGATCCTGGCCCGTAATCCTTACAACAACGAGTTCGCCCACCGCGTTGCGTTTGTTGAGATCAGCGAGTCTGAGCGCACCCTCACCTGCGACCGCAAAGAATTCCTCGGACGCAACGGCTCGACGGCGCGCCCGGCCGCCCTCCGCCGCATCCGACTCTCGGGCGCTACTGGCGCGGGACTCGACCCCTGTATTGCATTGCAAACTGTATTGGAACTCAGCCCCGGCGAACAACGCGAAATCGTAATACTACTTGGTCAGGCTGAAACTCTGGCCGAGGCTCGCCTCATTGTTACTCGATATCGGGAGATCGCTGCCGTCAGAGAAACATTCGAGAAAGTCATAAGTCACTGGAATGAACTGCTGGGGGCGATCGAAGTACACACGCCTGACGCTGCGATGGACATAATGATGAACCGTTGGTTGCTGTATCAGGCACTCTCGTGTCGTGTATGGGCGCGTTCAGCATTTTATCAATCCAGTGGGGCTTACGGCTTCCGCGATCAACTACAGGATGTGATGGCTCTGGTCTATACAAAGCCAGAAATCGTGCGCGGACACATTCTACGTTCGGCTGGTCGCCAGTTTCCCGAAGGTGATGTGCAACACTGGTGGCATCCGCCGAGCGGACATGGCGTACGCACTCGCTTCTCTGACGACCCGCTCTGGTTACCTTACGTCACAAACTTCTACATTAATGCTACTGGTGATCTTTCAGTGCTCGATCAAGATGTGCGTTTTCTTGAGGCGCCGGTGCTCGCGCCGGACGAACTGGAAGCCTACACGCAGCCTTCTGTCTCAACGGCCTCGGCCGCTCTGTTTGAGCATTGTGCGCGCGCGCTCGACCGCAGCCTGTCGGTCGGGATTCATGGCCTGCCACTGATGGGCGCGGGTGACTGGAACGACGGTATGAATCGCGTTGGATGCCAGGGTAAGGGCGAGAGTGTGTGGGTCGGCTGGTTTCTCTATAAGACACTCGGAGAATTTCTGCAATTTTGCGACGCGCGCGGTGAGACCGATAGAGCTCGGAGCTATCGCGAACATATGAGCAATTTGAAAATGGCCCTGGAACAAGAGGGGTGGGACGGAGACTGGTACGTTCGGGCGTTTTTTGACGACGGTACGCCGTTAGGCTCAGCACGCAATGATGAGTGCCGCATCGACTCGATCGCGCAGTCGTGGGGAATAATCTCAGGCGCCGCAGACTTGCAACGCGCAAAGCGCGCGATGGCTGCCGTCGAGCAACACCTCATTCTTCGTGAGGAAGGATTGGTGCTCCTACTCGCTCCTCCATTTGACAAAAGTGTAGTTGAGCCCGGCTATATCAAAGGGTATGTGCCAGGCGTGCGCGAAAATGGGGGGCAGTACACGCATGCCGCGTTCTGGACGGTTATCGCCTATGCGATGCTTGGTGATGGTGACCGCGCAGGGGACTTGTTCGCACTCTTGAACCCGATCAATCAGGCTTCCACCCGCGCCGGCCTGCACCGATACAAGGTCGAGCCTTACGTTGTCGCCGCCGACATATATGCCGCGGCCCAGCATACTGGACGTGGTGGTTGGACGTGGTACACCGGCGCAGCCGCATGGATGTATCGCGCCGGACTGGAATCGATGCTTGGCTTCAAGCTGCGTGGTGACCGACTGACAGTAGAGCCAAGCATCCCGCGGAGCTGGCCCGGATATGAAGTCACGTATCGCAGAGGGAAAACGCTGTATCACATCACAGTTGAAAACCCTCATGGGGTGAGTGTGGGAGTCGTGAGTGTCGAGCAGGACGGTGCGGTGCTCCCGCTAAATGAGATACCGCTCCAGGCTGATGGAACACTACATGAGATCCGTATTGTCCTCGGAAATAGATCGCTCGCTCCCGAAGATGAAACGGTGAGTGTGGCCCTCGACCAACCGCAGAAGTTATAGAAAGTTTAGTTCTTCACGCCCACGTGTCGCAGGATCTCGGCCCACCAGCCTTCCCTTGCCTTCGTTTCCTCTCCGTCTGACACTGCTAATTCAGCCAGGTCGGGCGTGGCTCGATGGCCTGTCATTCTATCTATCTTTATGCGGTAGAAAATGGGTGTATCAGAGTGCGGGATATCACGATGCCCGGCACCCACATAGGCAGGCTCCCACCACATAGCATGCTTCTGCAGCAGTTCGTGAGCCTTTACTCTTGCCGCTTCATATTTAGGCAGATCCGGTAGCTCCTCGTATCGTCCAAAAACAATAATGCTCTGCCATTGATTGTGCGAGGTTCGCTCATCGATTTCGAGGCAGACCCGCGGATTGGTGCGCATCCACTCGATCTTTTGCCCAACTGTGGTGAAAGCGTAGATATGGCAACTAACGTGCTGTCCATCAAATACGAAATAGATCGGAACGACATAAGGCTGATTGTCACGTGCGCATGCCAGCCTGCCGACTGTTGCCTGCTGTAAAGCCTGGCGACATTCAAACTCACTCATCTTATGTATAAACATGACAAACAACCTCCTGCTCTACTCGCCTACTAGTCAAGGAGACAACTGGCAAAAAGCGTTCCGCCTATCACAGAGAATTTCCCGCCAATACATGCTGTGTTCGCAGTGTTGGTTGCTTCACAGTGAGAAAACTTTCGCAGTGCATTGTGTGAAAGTCCGCGAGTTGTTGGTAGCTCTAAGCTCGAGCAAGCAACTTTGCGGACCAAAAGTCGGATTCCCGCCCTTTTTGCACCCTTGTTGGGAAACGGCGGAACTCAATTCCGTGGGCACATGTGTTGCCTCTTTCATTTGAGGACAATCTGAAATGCGATCAAGCGCTTATATCTGGAGGAAGCTACAGAAAGAAGGATTCTGTCTTCAGCAGTCCACGGTTCGTAAGATTGCAGCCTACCGGGTGAGCTATGCGTAGCAAGAAGCCATATACAAACGCGACATTTACCAAACGAGTCGATCACGAAGCCGGCCGTCATCGCCCTTCGCGCGGCCATGAGCGAGCCCGCAGTTTGTGAAGATTGTGGAGCAGTTTATGCCAACCGACGTTGGACCGCCGCAAATACTGGGTCCGGAAATGAACGACACAAACACTGGCGGCCTCCACAGCTGACAGTTTGCCCCGCTTGCGCACAGCAGCGCACCGGCGAACCGCGCGGATTTGTCTATCTGGATGGCGCCTTTTTTGTCGCTCACCATGAAGAGATTGAACAACTACTGCGGAACGAAGCGGAAAGGGCTGCGGAGGACAATCCGTTGGCTCGCATCCTCGAATGGAAACGTGGTGAGGATCACAAGCTCACGGTTACCACCACGACGGAACATCTGGCGCAGCGATTGGGTCACGCTCTGGAAAAAGCATTTTCAGGACGTGTGAAATACGATTTTTCGCACGAGAACAAACTGGCACGGGTAACCTGGCAGAGGGACTGATTAGGAGATTCGCAATCGGGCTCACCGGAGAGTCCGCAGTGACCGAAAGCTGTTGATTGAGACAAAAGAAATGACCGCGATGCCTAAGGCAACAAAGACAAGTCAAAGCTCCGAGGTTCAGATCCCGGCTGGCCCGGTTTTGCTTGACGGTGAGCTGAGAGTGCCACAAGGCGCGAGCGGAATAGTTCTCTTCGCGCACGGAAGCGGTAGCAGTCGTCATAGCCCGCGTAATCAGTATGTGGCGCGTGTTATTCAAGAGGCTGGTGTCGGAACACTACTTTTTGATCTGCTCACCCGTGAAGAAGAAGCCATAGACACTTACACTCGCGAACTTCGCTTTGACATAAACTTGCTTGCTCGACGGCTTGTAGCTGCGACCAACTGGCTCGCGACAGGGAATGAAACTAGTCGCTTGTGCCCTGGCTACTTTGGGTCGAGTACGGGAGGCGGCGCGGCGTTGGTCGCAGCCGCGGCACTGGGAGAAAAGGTCGGTGCAGTTGTCTCTCGCGGCGGTCGACCGGATCTTGCTGGAGAAGCTTTACGTCGCGTCAAGGCGCCGACTCTCTTAATAGTCGGCGGTCTTGATGGACCAGTCATTCGGATGAATGAGGATGCTTACGCAGAGCTCCGATGCGTGAAGGAGTTGAAGATCATATCCGGCGCCACGCACCTATTTGAGGAGCCCGGCAAGTTAGAAGAGATCGCCAGTCTCGCTGCGAAGTGGTTTCTAAAGCACTTGCGTTAACGACGGGCGTTATTACGAACCATCGGTATGTCAATTGAGTCAAACGAGAAAGAATGCGCACACGTCGCTTGCAGCTGCCCCTCGCGCGAGGGCAGTGATTATTGCGGTGAAGAGTGTAAAAAGGCACGCTCAGAAACCGACTGTGGTTGTGGACATCCGGAATGCCGAGCACAGGCTTGATGCGGGGCGTCACGAAAATACAAGGAGGTAACCATGCAATTTGCAAACAGAATCGAAGCGGGGCGCTTACTGGCGAAGAAGTTGCATGCCTACGCTAACCGTTCCGACGTAATTGTGCTCGCTCTGCCGCGCGGCGGTGTGCCAGTCGCTTATGAAGTCGCCCAGGCGCTCGATGCGCCGCTGGACGTGTTTCTGGTGCGTAAGCTCGGCGTGCCCGGACAAGCGGAACTGGCAATGGGCGCGATCGCCACAGGTAACGTGCGCGTCCTGAATGAAGACGTAGTCAGCTATCTGGGAATCCCCGACGACTTAATCGATCAAGTTGCTGCGCGCGAACAGCGCGAACTCGCGCGGCGGGAGAATCTTTATCGCGGCGCGTCTGAACCCCTCAATGTGAGTGGCCGCACCGTGATCGTTGTCGACGATGGGTTGGCGACCGGATCTACGATGCGTGCTGCCGTGAAGGCCCTTAAGCGTCTCGGACCTGCCAAAATCATCGTCGCGGCGCCAGTGGCGGCGCGTGAGACGTGTGAGTCGTTCAAAGCTGACGTGGATTCAACCTGTGTCTGCGTCATGAGTCCGGAGCCATTTCAGGGGGTCGGTCTCTGGTACCGAGATTTTTCGCAAACAACAGATGAAGAAGTTTGCTTACTACTGAAACATGCTAAACAGCCTCCACGCCAGCGTGTTGCCTGATTGGGGGCGAGTGGCTATCGAAGGATTCGGTCATGCTAAACGAAACCACTGTTCTACTAACTGACGTTGTGCGCGAAGCCGCTCATCCGCTTCCTGGTGAGATCGATGAGTACGATCCACTCATGAAGCTAATCGGCGATGCTCAGCTGGTTCTGATTGGCGAGGCATCCCATGGAACACACGAGTTCTATCGAGAGCGCGCTCAAATCACCAAGAGGCTAATAAAGGAAAAAGGGTTTACCGCTGTAGCAGTTGAAGCTGATTGGCCGGACGCTTATCGCGTCAACCGGTATGTCCGCGGCGTGAGCAGCGATGCAGATGCGGTTGAGGCGTTATCTGGCTTCAAACGTTTCCCCGCCTGGATGTGGCGGAACGCTGACGTGCTGGATTTCGTTGGCTGGCTGCGAACCTATAACGAAAATCTTCCTGCCTCCGCGACGAAGGTCGGCTTTTACGGCCTGGACCTCTACAGTTTGCACACCTCGATCGCGGCCGTGCTTGATTATCTCGATCGAATCGATCCCGAGGCCGCGCAACGCGCTCGTGCGCGTTACGCTTGCTTCGATCATTTTGGTAAGGACGAGCAGGCCTACGGATACGCGACAGGTGTAGGCATTGCTGAATCCTGTGAAGACGAAGTCGTCAGTCAGCTCCTCGAGCTGTACCAGAACTCGGCGGAATATGCCTGGCGCGACGGTCGCGTGGCCGCCGACGAACATTTCTATGCTACGCAGAACGCCCGTCTTGTCACGAACGCTGAGCGGTATTACCGCTCAATGTTTCGCGGGCGCGTTTCGTCATGGAATCTGCGTGATACTCACATGGTTGAGACCCTCGAGTCCTTGCTCGCGTTTCTCGGCACTCAAAACTCGCACCCAAAGATCGTGGTTTGGGAGCACAACTCCCACCTGGGTGACGCCCGAGCTACTCGCATGGGCCAGGAGGGAGAATGGAACGTCGGGCAACTTGTGCGCGAGCGACACGGCCGTGATGCCGTACTCGTCGGTTTCACGACCTATCAAGGCACCGTGACTGCAGCCTCAAACTGGGATGCGCCCGCGGAACGCAAACAAGTGCGACCCGCGCTCGAAAACAGTTACGAGGCGCTCTTTCACGACGTAAACATCCCGCGCTTCTTGCTCACGTTTCGCAATACAGACCATGCCACTGCCGCGCTTCACGAGCCGATGCTTGAGCGGGCTATCGGTGTCATTTATCGCCCGGAAACGGAGCGCGCCAGCCACTACTTTCAAGCTCGGTTATCGGCACAGTTCGATGCAGTGCTCCATTTCGATGAAACGCGGGCAGTCGAGCCTTTAGAGCGGACTGCGGACTGGGAAGCCGGTGAAGTGCCGGAGACTTTCCCAACAGGTATTTAGAAGGAGATTACACTATGAGAACGAGAGAGATTTCACTAAGCGAATGGCCGGAGTTCTTCGATAGCTTCAGCCGTCAACACGAGGGTTGGCTGGTGACACTCGAGGTTTTCGGGACCGAGATCGGAGCGCAAGTTGAGGAGCGTGAATTGGCTTTCGAAGGCATTGTTGCTGAATGGGACGAAGTTAAAGGGGATGAGATTGCCATCTTGATCGGTGCAAAGCCGGACGATCACATCACGCACAGCATTAGCCGTCCCACACAGGTGAGTTTAGAGCAAACAGACGAAGGTGCCGATGTTGCGCTTGCTATTAAGTCAGCAGATGGAGTTACCGCGCTGTTGCGATTTCGTTCTCCGATGTTGCCGGAAATGGTCGATGGAGTGGTGGCCCAACTGTGGCCCCCCCTGTAGAAGCAAGAAGCTTAAACAGATGCCGAACATGCTCTACAGCGAAAAAGGCGGCGTTCGGGCATCCGGATGGAAAAGACTCTTCCTGATTTGGTTTCCGCTGGCGTTCGTCATACCTGCGAATGCAGCGACACAAGCCAGAAGCATTTCAAAGCGAGACTCACACCAGGAAATTCGCTTCGAAGAGAAACTTGAAGCCGAACAGCGCTTATCGGATCTTGGATATTGGACTGGACCGGTTGACGGCAACCTGGACCCGGGCTCCCGGCATGCTTTGATCGCGTTTCAAAAAGTAGAGGGTCGCCAACGAACCGGCAGACTAACGAGGGACGAACTTCGGGCATTACGCAAGGCCACGAGACCCCTTCCTAGACAAACAGGAAACGCACATGTCGAGATTGATCTCAGTCGCCAGGTTCTTTTCATTGTGAATGCCGATAGCTCGATTACACACATTCTTCCGGTTTGCACTGGCAATGAAAAGCTCTATGTGGACCATGGGCAAATCCATAGAGCCCATACGCCAAGAGGGAACTTTAAGGTATTGCGAAAAATCTCAGGATGGCGGCTCAGCTCTCTCGGTCTTCTTTACTACCCAAATTATATCCAGGAAGGAGTTGCTATTCATGGCAGCCCGGCCATGGCCGTGTATCCCGCTAGTCACGGATGTATTCGCATACCTATGTTCGCCGCTAAAGAGTTTAGTCAGCTTGTTCCTGTCGGTACGAACGTGATTGTTTATGACGGATGAGCTTTTCACCGCGCACGAAGAAGACGCTCTGCTCACGAGTGAAAGGAAAACCGATGACTAACAAGTGTTTGTCAACGAAAAGATCCGGAGTGAGAACTAAATGGCGGCGAGCGACTATGCTCTCAACGTTCCCTCTATTCGGCTTACTGTTCGCCTTGCTGTTGAGCACTTTCACGGTCACGGCCCAAAACACGACATTCACAAAGGATGGTCTCGAATACGTTATAGAGTTTCCGTCGCCGTTGTGGCTGGCGATTTCGCGCGTGGACGTCCACGAGCATTTGGAATTCACCTATGGCGACGATCCTAAAAATGGTTATTTGCGTCTGCGAAAAGCCCTTGTAGCTGCCGGGACCACTCCGACTGATTTGTTTCTTAAGGATGAAAAATGGGAGCTTCGGTCTCTCCCTGGCTACATTGTTTGTGCCGAGTGCAAAGGTGAGGAGTTCAAAGGACATCTGAGTGGAGCGGCATTCTCTTACGAATACGTCAGTGCTGGCCGGCCAATGGCCGGGCGAATCTACTATCTACAGTTGGACAACCGCACTTTCTACGCGCTCCACTTCACACTCGCGCAGGATAGGCTCAGAGGTTTACGCAGTCAGATGGATTCCATCGCTCAGAGTTTCCGTTTGAAGTGAGCGACGCAGTGGAACTGATGTGAGGGAGAACCGCACGAGAGCATCAAAGGAAAAAACATCGCTTCCAGGGGGCTGCAGTCTAAACGGCGGGATTTGTCATATTTGTAATTGGCTGGAGGGCTAAAGACAGGGAGGCAACGTAATGAGTAATCAATCAAGTTCGCGTGCCAAATCCGAGATCATCTACGGCTATAGCCGGACGCTTGATCTCGCTTACGATCAGGCGGTAGAGCACACGCGCGAGGCCCTTAAAGCAGAAGGCTTCGGCGTGCTCTCAGAAATTGATATTAAGGAAAAATTGAAGGAGAAGCTGGGCGTAAATTTTCGCAACTACGTGATCCTCGGCGCCTGCAATCCTGCGTTGGCATACGAGACTCTGCAGCAAGAGCTAGACATCGGCTTGTTGCTTCCCTGCAATGTGATTGTCTACGAACTTGACGGCAAAACAGTTGTTTCGGCTGTAGATGCAGCGAAGATGCTATCAGTTGTTGGAAATCCCAAGCTCGAACCTACTGCCGGGAAGGTAAATGAAAAGTTGCATAGGGTGATTGACAGTTTGTGAGGAGCACCCCTATCACGCCAGCGGTTAATAACAGGAGGGATAAGCTTCGTTGATCACAATGGTCCGCGAGCACCCCTCCTATTAAAGTCCTTAAGTTTTGTCTTCCTTGGTGAAGCGCAGAAACTCACGATAAATCTGAATTCGGAATCATGGGGGTGAAGCGTGAGAGTAACAAAGCTGATGTTAGTGGCGCTCGTGATAGCGCTTTCTTGCATGGATTCAGACGAGCGGTTCACGGACGAAGCCGCGGCTTTGCCCCACGACTCGTGCGAAAGCTGCAAAGCGCTTTCGCCAACTCGTCGGGGGTGCCGCTCAACTCGCGACCGTTAGCCGGACCCATCTCAATGGATAACGCACCGTACTTGGCAGACGCCTACCCGCCGCGCGAGATTGCCCGCATGGTCGAGCGTCTCGGCGTTGTGAAGGCGCGCACCGATACCGTCACGCTTGTCGTGCTGGCAATGCTCGCCGGCGCGTTCATTTCGCTCGGCGCTCTTTTTTTCACAGTGGTGGTTACTGAGGCCAGCCTTGGCTTTGGTGTTACCCGTTTACTCGGCGGCTTGAGTTTCTGTCTCGGACTGGTTCTTGTAGTGGTAGCCGGCGCCGAGCTTTTCACGGGAAACAACCTTCTGGCGATGGCCTGGGCGAGCCGCCTGATCGGCACCCGAGAGGTCATGCGGAACTGGCTCCTCGCCTACCTTGGCAACGTGATCGGTTGCCTGGGGACGGTTCTGTTCGTCGCGTGGGCCAACATCGCCAGTCTCGGCGATGGCGCCGTGGGCGAAACGGCAATCCAGATCGCTGGTGCGAAGGCCGGTCTTTCGCTTGGCGAGGCCTTCGCGCGCGGATTGCTGTGCAACGCCCTCGTGTGTCTAGCAGTTTGGCTCGCGATGGGCGGGCGCAGCGTGGCTGACAAGATTCTGGCCATCCTCTTCCCCATTACCGCCTTCGTGGCCATCGGATTCGAGCACTCGATCGCCAACTGGTTCTTCCTGCCCCTCGGCTTGGCGCTGGACAAGCAAGGCGCGGTGTCGGTCATGGGTGTCGCCAGGAACCTCGTAGCGGTGAGCGCGGGCAACATCGTCGGCGGAACCCTGCTGGTCGCCGGTGTGTACTGGGTCGCCTACTTGCGAGGCGAGCGCAAGCGAGAAGGTCGATCTTCATGAATCGGGAATAATAGAAAGAGCTTCACGTGAGGTGTTCGAGGCGGGTGCCC
>CAZVHN010000806.1:0-5484 GCA_964626895.1 uncultured Chloracidobacterium sp.
CGTGGAGCATTTGAAACGCACACTACCCGCGAAGGAGCGGCAGCAGTTGATGAAAGATCTGTCGCTTGCGCCCGGGTGGATGCATCCGCTGTTTCGGGAACTGGCCGGAGCATGATTTGTGAAACTGGAATTCTTCAAGCGTCCCGCGTCCGAGCAGGCCTTGATCTTTCGGGAAACGGCCTCGCGGCGCGGGTTGCTGACAGTGATGGTGGAGAAGGATTTCTGGGTTTCGTGGACGCTGGCGGCGTTGTTCGGGCACGCGGAGTTTGGCGGGCAACTGGTGTTCAAGGGCGGCACGTCGTTGTCGAAAGTCTTCGGCGTTATCGAACGGTTTTCCGAAGATATTGACTTATCCGTGAGTCCAGAGTTTCTCGGCATCAGCGAGGCCTCGGTCGAAGAGGCCACCAGCCGAAACAAGCGAACGGAGCGAATGGAAGAACTGGAGGCGGCCTGCACGGACAGGGTGCGGGACCGGTTCTTCCCGGAGTTGGAGCGGCTTGCCGGCGAAGCTCTTGGTGAACGCTCCGGCGGCGCAGCATGGATGGAGTTTCAGGTGGATGCCATGACCCATTCACCGGTGGTGCTCTTTCATTATCCTTCCAACGAACCGTCCGGCTTCGAGTATCTGGGGCGCTTTGCGAAGATGGAGTTTGGATCACTGACAGATCAACGGCCCGTGGGGACTCACGCAATTCAACCGTGGTTGGAGGAAGAGTTTCCGAAACAATTCGAAGATTTTCGATGCACCCTGGTGGCGCTGGAACTGGAACGAACCTTCTGGGAGAAGGCCACGATTCTACACGCGGAGCATCATCGCGATCCGGCGAAGCCAATCCGCGACCGTTTCTCGCGGCATTACTCCGATATGGCCGCGCTGGCCCAGCACGCCATCGCCGAACGCGCACTGGCTTGCGAGGACTTGCGGCAACGCGTGGCGGATTGGAAGAGTCGGTTCTTCGCCGCAAGTTGGGCGCGTTACGATCTCGCCAGACCCGGAACTTTCCGTCTTACGCCGCCGGAATTTCGGCTCGCTGAACTGAAGAAGGACTACCAGGCGATGCGAGATTATTTTCTCGTCCCACCGCCTTCGTTTGAAAGTGTTATAAAAACGGTGTCGGATTTAGAACACCGGATCAACGGGAGGTCGCCGTCGTGAAGTCAACTTTTGACTTCCTCCAAACCGAATGGCCCGAGCTTCATGCCTCAGCGGTGAAGGTTGAATCCCTGGTTCACACCGACACTCGTACATGCTGCTTCTACGCTCGCCGCACCCTTGAGTTGGCAGTTAATTGGCTTTATCAAAACGATGCCGAACTGAAGCAGCCATACGAAACGCATCTCAGCGCGCTCATCTATGAGCCGACCTTCAAAGACAACCTGCCGAGGAATATCTTTCTAAAAATCCGTGCCATTAAGGAGATTGGCAATCAGGCGGTTCACATCAACCGCGACATTACTGAGGCGGATGCGCTGCGTGCTACGAAAGAACTCTTTCATTTTCTTTACTGGCTAGCGCGCTGCTACACACGCCGCTCGGCAACGGAATTTCAAGGTATCAACTTTGATGAGACGAAAGTGCCGGGGCGGCAAGTTTCTGTTTCGGTTCATACGCTCAAGCAACTTCAGGCAATGGCCGAAGAGCTGAAGGAGCGTGATGCAGAAACCGCAAAACTCCAAAGGGCCAAACTCGACACGGATGCCGAAATCGCCCAGCTTCGCCAGGAGATTGCGGAAGCCAAGCGGCAGAATCAGCTTGTTCCTGACACACATGATTATTCCGAGGCGGAGACGCGGAATTACTTCATCGATCTGATGCTGCATGAGGCGGGCTGGGCTTTGGACAAGCCTGAAGATCGCGAATATGAAGTGGCGGGCATGCCTAACGCGCAGAATAAAGGGTTCGTCGATTATGTGCTGTGGGGTGATGACGGCAAGCCTCTCGCCGTGGTCGAGGCTAAACGCACTTCAAAAGATCCTCGCATCGGCCAGCAACAAGCCAAGCTCTATGCTGATTGCCTGGAACAGAAGTTCGGGCGACGTCCCATCATCTTTTACACGAGCGGTTACACAACCTGGCTATGGGACGATTTGAACTACCCGCCACGCGAGGTACAGGGATTCTACAAAAAGGATGAGCTTGAGCTATTGATTCAGCGTCGCACCACGCGCAAAGACCTTGGCGCTGAGCCAATCAACAAAGAAATAGTTGAACGCCATTATCAGGAAGCCTCTATTCGTCGCATCGCGGAGGAGTTCAACAATAATCAGCGCAAGGCATTAATCGTAATGGCCACCGGCGCGGGAAAGACCCGTACGGTAATTGCGCTTTGTGATCTACTTCAGCGGTGCAACTGGGTTAAGCGGGTCCTTTTTCTGGCCGACCGTGTGGCCCTGGTAAAGCAAGCGGCAAATGCTTTCAAGCAACACCTGCCCGATTCCAGTCCCGTCAATCTCGTAACTGATAAGAAGTCGAGCGGAAGCCGCGTCTACTTATCAACCTACCCGACGATGATGAACCTCATCAACGACATGGACGATGGTTTGCGCCGTTTCGGGGTCGGACACTTTGACCTGGTAGTTATTGACGAAGCACATCGCTCCGTCTATCAAAAGTATGGAGCCATCTTTGAGTATTTTGATTCGTACCTGATTGGACTGACAGCTACGCCGAAGTCAGAAGTTGATAAGAACACATACGGCCTTTTCGATTTGGAAAAGGGTGTGCCGACGTACTCCTACGAATTGGACGAGGCAGTTAGCGATGGTTATCTCGTGCCTTCTGTAAACATTGAGGTGCCGGGAAAGTTTCAACGAGAGGGCATTAAGTACGACGAACTGTCTGACGAAGAAAAAGAAGAATGGGAAACAATTGATTGGGACGAGGAGGGCAACGTTCCCGAAAAGGTTGAACCTGCCGCTCTGAATCGCTGGTTATTCAATGAAGACACGGTCGATAAGGTGCTTGAGAGCCTAATGACCCAAGGTTTGAAGGTAGCAGGCGGCGATCGCCTGGGGAAGACAATCATCTTCGCCAAGAACCATGATCATGCGGTCTTTATTCAAGAGCGGTTTGATAAGCAGTATCCGAAGATGAAAGGGCAATTCGCTCGGGTCATTGATCACCAGGAGACTTATGCTGAGAGTCTGATTGACGACTTCTCGACAATGGAAAAGGCGCCGCACATCGCAGTGTCTGTGGACATGCTTGATACGGGAATCGACATACCGGAAATCGTTAATCTGGTTTTCTTCAAAGCATTGCGATCGAAGACGAAGTTTCTTCAGATGATCGGACGCGGCACACGTTTGCGGCCGGATTTATTTGGGCCGGGACACGACAAAGAGTTCTTCTACATCTTCGACTACTGCCAAAACTTTGAGTTCTTCAATCAGAACAAGAAAGAAATGGAGGCGGGGACACAGCCGTCGCTAGGCAAGCAAATATTCCTCAAACGCCTGGAGCTGCTTTCCTCGGTCAGAGAGTCAGACAGTGCAAATGAAGAGCTGACGCAGCTAGGGCAAGAGATTGCCTCACATCTGAAGACAGAAGTGGCGGCCATGAACGTGGATAACTTTGTCGTCCGTCCTCATCGAAAAGAGGTAGAGAAATATAGCGAAGAAGAGCCGTGGGAGGATTTAGGAGCTACCGACTACGCGGAAGTTGCGCACATACTCGCCGGCTTGCCTACCGAGCTCGAACCGGAAGACGAAACAGCCAAGCGCTTTGATTTGCTGATTCTGAAGATTCAACTCGCGATGATTCAAGCGAGTGCCGAGTACATTCATCTCCATGATCAGGTGAAAGAGATTGCGCGCCGTCTGGAAGATAAGCAAACGATTCCCATGGTGTACGCCCAGATCGAATTGATTGAAGACTTGCAGCAGGAACATTACTGGCAAGACATCACACTACCGATGCTTGAAAATGTGCGGAAGCGATTGCGCGATCTGGTCAAGTTTATGGACAAGAAGCAGCACAAGATTGTCTATACCGACTTTGAAGACGAGTTATCTGAACCGCGCGAAGTTACTCTGCCCGGGGTAGTCTCAGCGACCAGCTCGATTCAATACAAAAAGAAGATGATGAGCTTCCTGCTTTCACATCAGGATCATATTGTTCTGCACAAGCTGAAACACAACGTGCCGATTACCCCGACAGACATCGACGAGTTGAAGCGACTCTTGTTTGAAACTGGAGACGTTGGCACTCTTGAAGACTTCGAGCGCGTTTACGGCAAACAGGAACACCTCGGGTTGTTTATCAGAAGTCTTGTCGGACTCAATCGCGGAGCTGCGAAGAAAGCATTTAGCGATTATCTAAACGAACACCGATTTAATTCGAAGCAAATTCAATTCATCAATCTGATCATCGACTATCTGAGTCAAAACGGCGTGATTGAGCCTGCCAAACTCTACGAACCGCCGTACACCGACTTCAACACAAGTGGACTTGATGGAGTTTTCCAGGATAGCGACGCCGATCAGATCGTCGGAATCTTGAAGTCGATCAGACAAAACGCTGCTGCGTAGGGACACACCTGGCTCAATCGCCGCGCCGTGGCCGACCTCGGAACTCCAGATGAGATCGGATGTACAGGAAAGAGTAAATAGCGTCCGCAGATTTCGCAGATTAGACAGAGCAACAGGTAGGAAGCAGGAGGGGGAGATAGAAATGAATCGAACAGGAAACGGCGCGGTACTTATGGTGTTCTCGGTGATGTTATTGCTAACGCTCTCCGGGTGTTCAATGAATCGGCGAGCGGCAGAGACTCCGGCAAACAATCAGTCGGCGGCAAACAATCAGACGCAGCAGACAACGAAGCCGGTGGAAGCAACCACGCCGGCGGAAACTACGAAGCCGGGGCAGGAGGGAAGCGCGTTGAGTGTGGGCCAGGCGAGCGGGAGTTACACCAGCAAGGGTGAGACCGTGGAGCTGAAATATGCCTACGCCGGGCGGGGAAAGCGTTTTGGACAGGACCACGAGAGCATCATCGTCCTCCTCACCGACAAACCAATCCCAGCGGAAGTTGTGGCTGCGGAGATCAAGTCGCCGGACATGCTGTATGACCAAAAAATTCGCGGACTGGAATACGTCGTCGAACCAAACAAGGAGTCCTACTGGGTGTGTTTTTACCCGACTCAGTATCAGGAGACCAAGGCTGGGTCGCACCTAAAAGAGTTCTCGCTCGAACAAGAGACCGTCACCGGCCGTGACGAGAATGAGGGCCATGTGTCCGACGGGAAGTACAAGTGCTCGGTGAGGTTTGTGGCGGCGATCGTCAAGTAAGAGGGGAATTTCGAATTTCGGATTGCGGATTTGCGTTGATCGCGGTCGTTGCGTTCATTGCGTTTGTCGCGTTGGGTGCGTTGTCGCGTTCTGCTCCCTGTTCCCCGCTCTCGCGTTCCGCGTACGGCACCCGCTCCGGCCAACCGGGGAGGACTTGCCTGTAGGTTTCGAAAGTCTGCGGCGAGATTATTCTCAAC
>CAZVHN010000807.1:0-2188 GCA_964626895.1 uncultured Chloracidobacterium sp.
TCTTCTCTTTCGTCAGCACCAGTTCATCCGTCCACTTCGCTCTTCCTTCGGCAACGCGGCCGAAAGCCTCAACCATGACGGCGACTTTGATTGTGCTCGCGGTTGGCACCTGGTCATCGCCGCGCAAGGTGTACACCGCGCCTGTATCAAGATTTTTTGCGAAGAGACTTAAACTGCGCGACCTCACCGCGCACACGTTTGTCCAGAGTTGAATCTTTATCGGTCTGCGCGTAAACGCTGCTTGAGACTAGCAGGAGAAAGATAGCCAGACGCTGAAGGACGTTCGGGGTCATGTTCGCCTAGGTCTCCCAGCTAGAGTACTTCTCCTCTGGCAACCACTTGACGGCCCTCGTAGAGTTCAAAGACACTGCCTCTGCGAAGGAGACTGGTTGGCCCATCCGGATTTAGGAGACTCACATCCGCAATCATACAAAGCGATTCATCGGGAGGATTATAAAACTCAAGGACCAGACTCCAGGCCTCGCGTGTCCACTTATCTTTCTCCTCTTCAAACCTCGCTACAGTTGAGTACCTCGGCCCTGGAGGTGGAATCTCCCGTCCTCCGTCTTCTTTCTTGACCCAACACACTCTTGCCTTCATCGCCTGCTCATGATTACTTGGAAAGTTGGTTGATCGCTTGTGGCACAACGCCCCTCGATTCAGCGAGAGCTTTTATTGCTGCCTCGGCGTTACATCCAGTCTTGATCATGACCAACGCCATCCGGATATCACCATTCCCCGCATCCAGCGCTGCTGCAGCGGCGTTTTCGTCCAGGTCGGTTTCAGCCATGAGGATGCGCACGGCCCGCGCGCGAAGTTTGGAATTGCGCGCCTGCAAATTGGACATGCGGTTCCCGGACACATAGCCGAGCTTCACGAGCGTGGCAGTTGAAAGCATGTTGAGAACCATCTTCTGAGCTGTCCCGGCTTTCAGCCGCGTCGATCCCGTAACGACCTCGGGTCCCACCACGGGCACGATGCTCACTTCCGCAACCGAGGTGATGGGAGAATCCGGCGCGCAGGTGAGCGCAACCGTGAAAGCTCCTAACGACCGCGCATACGTCACCGCTCCGATCGTGTACGGCGTTCGTCCCGAAGCCGCTATTCCCACCAGTACGTCATCTTTCACAAAGCCGCGGGTTTCGAGGTCGCGCTGCGCCGCCTGTGCATCGTCTTCTGAAGCTTCAACCGCACGATAGCATGCTTCATATCCACCGGCGATCACGCCCTGGACGAGATCAGGCGATACCCCGAACGTGGGCGGGCATTCTGATGCGTCAAGTATTCCCAGGCGTCCCGAAGTTCCCGTCCCGATATAGAAAAGCCGTCCGCCTCCAGTTAATTTCCTAACTATTCCGGCGACCGCTTTCTCAACCTGGGGAAGAACACTAGCGACTGCGGCGGCAACCAGCGCGTCTTCCTCATTCATCAGGCGGACGATGTCCGCTACCGAAAGCGAACTCAGATTTGAAGTACGAGAGTTCTCTTGTTCGGTAATGGGGAGCGGATCCGGAGTTTCGGATTTCATAGCTGGGAGCGCAAGGCGTGCGGGGTCCCCAGCGGGGCAGCCCCGCTGGGGTGCTCATCTCGCCTGCAACGAGCCGAAGGCGAGTCATCTTTTGATGGTCCACTAACCCGCAAGGGCAACGAGATTGGAACGCTCGCGGGCCATTCGCGCCGCCGCCAGGGACGGTGACATGCGCGGCGGGGCGACAAAAGCCAGGGGCGCTATCTGAAGGATGCGCTCACACATGGGCCCCAGTACTAACTCACCACCGGCCGCGAAAACCCGGCCGACATAAGCCACCTGAAAACGCTCGGGCTCGAGCTTCAGATTTCGAATCACGGCAGCAACCGCCAAGCCCAATTCGCTTCCCGCTTCAGCCATAATCTCCCGCGCCACCGGATCTTTGGCCTTCGCAGCTTCAATTACTTGTTTGCCAAAACCAGCCAGGCGCTCATTGGTCATAGTAGGGGCGTAGATCGCGGTTGAAAGATCTTCGGGAGTTGTCACATGGAAATGAGCGCAGGCTGCCGCCATCAGAGAAGTCTTTGGACCACGCCCATCGGAAGCGTGAGCAATAGCTCGCAAAGCTCGTCGGGCGATCCAGGCGCCTCCTCCTTCATCGCCTGCAACCGGACCCCAACCACCGGCGCAATTCCGTTTACCTCGGGCATTGACTCCACA
>CAZVHN010000808.1:0-10360 GCA_964626895.1 uncultured Chloracidobacterium sp.
GCGCCTCCGGCGCTAGTTGATTTTCGTACTCATCGGAACCTTGGACACAGGACACTAGGCGCTAACCTTTCATGAAGGTACTGCTTCTCAACCAGTGTTTTTATCCTGACGTCATGGCGACGGCCCAGCAGTTGACTCACCTGGCGGTGGGATTGGCTGAGAAAGGGCACCAGGTCACCGTCATTGCCGGCGACCGTGGTTACGATGACCCGGCCACTCGCTTCGCGCGACGTGAAACCTGGCAGGGCATTTCTATTATCCGCATTCCCTCATTCGCGCTGGGAAAGCACTCAAAGTGGCGCCGGGCTGTAAACTTCGCCAGCTTCCTGATCAATTGTTCGTTGCGACTGCTTCTGCTACCGCAGTTTGATGTGGTCGTGGCCTTGACTTCGCCGCCGCTGATCTCGCTGCTTGGCTCACTCTTTGTTCAGATGAAGGGGGGTCGCTTCTTCTTCTGGGTCATGGACCTTAACCCGGACGAGGCGATTGCCGCCGGTTGGCTGAAGGAAAACTCTTTTGCCGGGAAGATCCTCAAGAGTTTCCTGCGCTACAGCCTGCGCCACGCGAGCCGCGTTATCGTGCTCGATCGCTTTATGAAGGAACGCATTTTGAAGCACGGGATTTCCGACGAGCGGATTACAGTATTGCCGCCCTGGGCCCACGGCGACGAGGTCTGTTTTGACGAAGCAGGCAGGCGGGCTTTCCGCGAGCGCCATAATCTAAGTCAGAATTTTGTCGTGATGTATTCCGGAAATCACAGCCCATGTCATCCGCTCAACACGCTGCTCGAAGCAGCGCTGCGGCTGGCAGAGAGAAGCGAGATTGCGTTCTGTTTTGTAGGCGGAGGCACCGAACAAGCGAAGGTGAAAGCATTCGCCGCGCAACACAAGTTGAACAGAGTCTCGATTCTTCCCTACCAGCCCCTCAAAGAGCTCGCGGGTACGCTGTCAGCCGCCGATCTCCACACAGTGGTGATGGGTGATGGGTTTTCCGGAATCGTTCATCCGTGCAAGGTGTATAACATCCTGTCGGTAGGCATTCCGTTCCTGTATATTGGGTTGCCCGAAAGCCACGTCACCGACATCGCAGCCCAGGCTACCAACGGTTTTGCCATGTACTCAGCGCGCCACGGCGAGGTTGATCGAGTTGTGGCCCACATCCTGAAAGCAGCCGAACAGAAGAAGTTTCTTAAAGAAGGAAGTTGTTCTGAACTGGCAAGCAAGTTTGCAAAGGACGCACTACTGCCGCGGATGATTCACCTGCTCGAATCGTCACAATGAGCAATAAACGGGGGTAAGTCAGGAGGCAGGAGCAGACTGCAGGAGGCAGTAAGAGAACTGCATTCCTTAGTTTCCAGTATTTCGCTCCTACGCCTTGGGCTTTCTGCCTCCTGCCGTCTGCTCCTGCCTCCTGCTTAACTGGCACCCGACACCCGGCACCTTTTCTGTAAGCTAGCGGAGGTTTCGCCCCTTGAACACCTATTTCGCTCTCTTTCTAATCGCCACCTTTTCATCACTCATTCTAACTCCGCTGGTCCGTCGCCTCTGCGAGAGATTCAAGCTCCTCGATCTCCCGGTCGCCGGCAAGAAGTCTCACAGCAGAGCTGTGCCGCGTCTGGGTGGAGTCGCACTTTACTTGTCTTGCCTGATTGCCCTGTCCACGCTGCCTCTAGTGGACAATCTGCTCACGCAGTCGTTGCGGCAATACACGCCACAGATATTTGTGGCGTTGATTCCGGCCACGCTGGTCCTGTTTCTTGGGATCTACGACGACTTACGCGGTACAAATGCGGGTGTGAAGTTTGCCGCGCTTGGTCTCATCGCGGTGTTGTTTTATGCGATGGGCGGGCGCATCGAAGCTCTGTCCATACCGTTCGTGGGATCCGTTGACCTCCCATCCACAGTCTCTTTCTTGATCACAGTGTTCTGGTTGGTGGGAATCGCGAATGCCTTCAATCTAATTGACGGAATGGATGGCCTGGCCACAGGGGCAGCGCTATTTTCCTCGCTGGTGATCCTGGTGGTGTCCTTCAGTCGGGAGGCCCCCTTGATGATAGTGGTCGCGATCGTCCTCTGTGGAGCCCTGGCCGGATTCCTTCGCTATAACTTCAATCCCGCGTCGATCTTTTTGGGCGATTCAGGAGCTCTGTTCGTGGGCTTTACGCTGGCAGCACTATCGGTATTGGGAACCCAGAAGGCGACTACGGCCGTAGCGGTAGCGATTCCGGCGCTCGCCTTCGGGCTCCCCGTTGTTGACACGGCAGTAACGATGACCCGCCGTCTGCTAAGTGGTAAGCCGTTATTTGAAGGAGACAACGAACATATTCATCACATGCTGCTCGCACGCGGCTGGTCGCAACGTCGGGTTGCCCTGATGTTATATGCGGTGTGTGCCACGTTTGGTCTGCTGGCAATGCTCTTCACTCGCACGGGGACGCGCTCGACAGGCTTTGTTCTCTTTGTTGTTGTCGTTGTCGTAATCATCGCCGTCGGCAACCTTCGTTATCACGAGGTGGATGAGTTAAAAGCCGGTATGAAACGGACCGTTGGCGACCGGCGTATCAGAGTGGCCAACAACATCCGCGTTCGACGGGCGAGTCTGGCGCTTACCAAAGCCACCGACTTGAGGGAGTTGTTTGACGCCGTGTCGTATCTGCTGGAATCCGGTGAGTTTGCTTATGCCTGCATGCAAATTGGGCATCCCGCGGGTGGCGAAGTAAACGAGCGAGCCGTAAGGGCCAGCGAAAAGCACAAGGCCCAGCGCGGCCTCGAATTGCGCAACGGCCGCATCTTCTGGTCGTGGAGCCGCACCGCCATAGTTGCGGAAGACGTGGTTGACTCCGGATCATTCTGGTGTCTGCGTTTGCCTTTAGCTACCGCGAATGGACAGTGGGGATGGATGAATCTCTATCGAGAGTTTGAAAACGATCCGTTGCTCGTCGACATGAACTATCTAAGCGAGTTATTCCGAGGCCAACTCTCAGAAGCAGGTGAGAGAATTCTGAAAGCATTCGCCGACGAGACCGTGGATACCAGAGCATTAGCGATGACTGTCGGGGCCGGAAAGAGCATAGGTTGATGGACTATGGAAACACGGCGGTTCGGGTTGCGGCACCAGAAGAACATCGAGTTGGTGGTTTCGCTGACATTTCCGCGAGAGCAATATTTGGATCGCTGCTCGCTTTAATCGTGTTCACGGCCGTTCCGTATGGAACGGTTGAGCACTGGTGGAAAGCTTTCTTCATCTGCGCCGTTGTCGCTCTCAGTTTGCTTGCGCTAATCGAGAGTATGGTGAGCGGTTCGTGGAGTATTGGCGGCCGGGCGCTGCTAATCCCTTTAGTTCTTGCTACTGTCTTCGCTTTCTTACAGACAGTGCCTGTTGGCGCCCGAACCCTCCCAGGCATCCCTCTCTCTTCATGGAATGCCATTAGTGCCGATCCATTTGGGACCCGGTTCTTCGCGCTCCAACTTCTCGCCCTGACGCTGGCCGCCGCACTCCTCTTTCGCTACGCCTCCACCGAGCGGCGTCTCAGCATCGTGATCCAAGTAATCATTGGGGTCGCCGTAGCCAGTGCGATCTTCGGGATGATGCGACAGACGACCCAGCATAGCGCTGGTTTTATTCTTCCCCTCATCCAGCCAGGCCAGGGTTACGGCCAATTCGTAAATCAGAATCATTTTGCGTTCTTAATGGAGATGGGCTTTGGATTAACGTTGGGCATGATTCTGGGCGGGGGCGTGCGCCGGGAGAGAGCGCTGATCTACTTCGCATCGCTACTACCGATTTGGACCGCGCTTGTCTTGTCGAACTCACGTGGAGGTTTGCTGGCCATGCTGGCCCAGGTAATTGCCGCGGTGCTGCTATTTCCACTCGTTGTTCCGCCTGCGAATTCAAACGGCGGGGGTCTTAAAGCACTCCGGGTCGTGAGACTGTTGCCGGTCCGAGTCTTCTTTCTGGCGCTGCTTCTGTTGGGCCTGGTTGGCGGTACGCTTTGGATTGGCGGTGACCGGCTGGTGAGCAGGTTTGAGCCGGGGCGCGGAGAACGCGATCCCGCCGCGGTAAGCAGGAAGGAGATCTGGCAGGCAACCTGGGAGATGTCGAAAGCGCATCCCATCGCGGGAGTGGGAATGGGGGGCTACTGGGTGGCGATTCCCGGTTACCACAATGCTTCGGGAACGCTGGTGCCACAGGAGGCCCACAATGACTACCTGGAGCTCTTGGCTGGTGGCGGGATCATCGGTGCGACGATTGGAATCTGGTTTTGCGCCGTGCTCTTCAAACGCACACGGACCAGTCTCCGATCGCCAAGTCGGTTCCGACGGGCGGCGAGCTTCGGAGCAGCGCTGGGGATCGTGGGCGTGGGCGTCCACAGCCTCTTCGATTTTGGTTTACACATGATTGTTAATGCCCTGATGTTCATCACCCTGATAGTGATTGCGACCACTGATTTGAAAGATGAAAGCAGAACCAAGAGCACTAATGACTGAAGACTTTCCGTCTCGACGCACATCCGCGGCCATCTTGGTGATCGTCCTGGTTTTCCACGCGGTCATCTCCACATCGGCAGGCGCCTTCTTGCTTCAGGACATTGCCGGCGGTGCCAGCGCATTCCGCGGGCAGGACATCATGGGCGGAGCGGCGATTGTGTTTAAGCGACCGCAACGAGTGCGCGATGTAGTGGGCGGGGCAGCAATGCTCATCGTCAAAAGACAAGTGAAGCCCGTGATTAGGCCGGTTGAAATCGCCAGCAACAATCCTCCCGATCGTCGCCGACCACGACCGCAACCACGACCGCGACCAGGCGAGGTTGAGACTCCGGCGCGAGTTTCAGAAGACGATAAGGCGGAGGCATTCAAGAATCAGGGCAACACCTATTACGACTTGGGACAATATGCGCAGGCTATAGAGGCTTATCAGAATGCGCTCAAACACACGCCGAAAGATCCGTTTATCTTTAACAATCTGGGAGCGGCCTATTTCAGCATCGGCAAAAACAATGAAGCGGCCGAAGCTTTCAAGCAGTCCCTGGCTCTGAAACCAGATGACCCGGATGCTTCCTTCAACCTTGGCATCGCCTACAGTGCGCAGGAAAAATATGAAGACGCACTAGAGGCATTTCGTCAAGCGGCTCGTCTCAAGCCTGACTGGGCAGAAGCGCAAAACGCGCTCGGCGATACTTATCTCAGCTTGGGCCGCTTTGCGGAAGCCGTCAGTGGCTACGAGCAGGCCGTTCGGCTGCAGCCAGACAACGCCACGGCCTTCAGCAATCTCGGGTTTGCGTACGGCAAGTTGGGGAAACTCCCGCAATCGATTGAAGCCTTGCAAAACGCAGTTCGCCTGAAACCTGACGATGCCGTGGCCCATAACAATCTGGGTGCTAGTTTTTACAAAGCGGGTCGATATCAGGACTCAATAGATTCCTTTACGAATGCTGTGCGACTCAAACCGGATGATGCTGAAGCCCTTAACAACCTGGGCGCGGTTTATTACATTACTGAACAATATCAGCGAGCGCTGGACAATTTTCTCAAGGCCTCCAATGCGAAACCTGACTACGCGGACGCTCATTACAACCTGGGCAATGCTTACTACATGTTAGGCAAGTATCCTGAAGCGACCGCTGCATACCGACAGGCGACCCGATTAAGACCGGACTATGCGGAAGCGCGGACGAATCTTGGAAGCCTGCTAATAACGTTGGGCCAACACCGCGAAGCAATTGAGGAATTACAGCAGGCCATTCGTCTGAAGCTCGACAATGCGGTATCACATAATAATCTTGGCTACGCCTATGTGAAGCTCGGAGAAACGGAGCCGGGTCAGACAACCGAGTATTTCCTCAAAGCAATTCCGGCCTACCAGGAAGCAATTCGTCTAAAACCGGACTACGCGAAAGCGCTCAACAATCTCGGATCAGTCCTCAACAAACTTGGTCGCTATCCGGAAGCGGCGGAAGTTCTCACGAAGGCCATTCAAATCAAGCCCGATTTTCCTGAGGCTCATTACAATCTCGGTACCACAGCCTATAGTCTCGGCCAATTCAAGGAGGCGGTGAGCGCATTGCAGCAGGCAGTCAGTCTCAAAAGTGACTATGTTGAGGCTTACAACAGTCTTGGTTCGGCGCACTACAAGGCTGAGCAATTCGAGGCGGCCATCGAAGCATATAAGCGAGCTCTGCTACTAAAACCAGATAGCCCGGAAACTCATAACAATCTGGGCACGGTCTACTTCAGAACTCAGCGGTATGCGGATGCGGCAGCTTCTTTTAAGATCGCCGTGCGGCTCCGGCCTAACTACGGGGAAGCCCACTTTAACCTGGCGGTGGCTTATGTGGCCCTCAAAGATCGAAAGGGAGCCTTGGACGAATACAAAACGTTGAAAACCATCGATCCCAAACTGGCCGATGCCTTCTTTCAGAGATTTCTAAAAAAGTGAGGTTGCCTGGCCCAGTGGTTCCGGAAATGCTCGTTTGACTCCAGTTTCAGTGGAAAAAGCATTGACGTGTGTCAGGAACGGCAGTAAACTGCGCGCCAACACTGAGTGCTTACAACACAAAGTTTGCAAATTGTTCTCCAGAAGAAGGGATAATTGAGATGAGACTCAAACAGCTAACCGCTTCTAGAGCTATCGCAATATTACTGATGTTTGCCGTCGCCCAGGTTTCTCTACAGATTGGTCTTGCGCAAGGACCCCAATTCATCGCCCGGTTGACCTCTACGAGAAGCAATCAGCCCATTCTGGTAAACGGTATCAGCGCCTCCCCAGGGGCATCCATTGTTACTGGAGCAACCATTGAGACGTTGTCAGACCAGACAGCTGAAATTAATCTTGGCTCGTTCGGAACTCTCGAGCTTGCACCTAACACACAACTCAGACTCGATTACGACCAGAATGGTAATACGAAAGTTACCTTGATTCGTGGTTGCGCAATTCTACGCAGTAAGAACAAAGCCGAGGGTGAGATTGCCACTGAACAGGGAACAGCTGCCAAGAATGACAAAGAGAAAGATGGCGTCGCTGACGTCTGCTTTGTAAACGGGCAGATAACCGTGAATCAAAACGCAGCGGCAAACGCAATCTCCGGGGTGACTCAAGCCACCACTGGAACTGGGCTTGGTGGTGCCGCTATCGGTGGCATCCTGGGTGCCGTCGGAGTCGCTGTTCTCGTCACAGTTTTGGTCGCTGGGAACGACAGTACGCGCCCCAATCCGAGTCCTTCAACTCCTTAATCGAACCCGCCCCGCAGGTTAGCGATCTAAAGAACGTGCCCTTCCTAAATGGAGGGCACGTTTTCTTTAACGCGAAGCCCAATCCGAAATCCAAATGCAGAACCACTCCTATTACCGTTCTAAGCGCGCCCCGCGGCTTGTGCTTTCGCTGGCCTCCGTGCTCGTCTTTGTTTTCATTTTTTGGATAGCCGGCAAGGCGGGCTTTTCAAGGTTTCTGGGCAGGTACGCCTTGATCACTGGAGATCTTGGAGCAGCGGACCGGGTTACTGCGCTGACGCCCTCAGACCCGGAATCTCATAGAATTCGAGCCGCGGTACTCTACAAGCTGAGGCGATTGCCTCAGGCGGCTGCGGAGCTCGAGCTGGCGCTCAGCTTAAGGCCTCGCGACGACTCTCTGTGGTTGCAACTGGGAATCCTGAGAGATGAATTGGAAGACGCTTCGGGCGCATTGATCGCTTTCAATGAGTCGGTTCGCCTCGCTCCTTATTACGCACTACCTCGTTGGCAACGGGGAAACTTCCTCTTGCGGCAGGGCCGCTTCGGCGGGGCCTTCGCGGATTTGCGCCATGCGGCCGCCAGCAATCCTGATTACATTCCAACCTTGATCGATCTCTCCTGGGGGATCTCAAAAGGTGACCAGCAGGTCGCGGAAGATTATGCGCAGATTACCACCAGCCGGATGCGGTTAGCCTTTGCCGAGTTTCTGGCCAGGCAGGGTAAGGGAAGGGAAGCGGTCGAACAATTCGCTCTCGCCGGCGCGGTCTCCGATCAGACGCGGCACGAGCTGGTGAGGCATCTGATTTCCGTTAACGCTTTCAAAGAAGCGTTTCAGATTTGGGGTAAGGATAACGCCGCGTCCGGAGAGCACGTAGCCACCGCGATTTACGATGGTGGGTTTGAAGGGCCCCTGAGCTTTGATGAATTCGGTTTTGGCTGGCGCGTGTTCCGCGGTTCTCAGAGCGTGAAGCTGGCGGCGGATTCCAGCCTGCGACAGAGCGGGTCGAAGAGTTTGGTGGTTGAGTTTTCGGGAGACTCTAACCCGGACACGCCTCTACTCTCACAGCTGATTCTGGTGAAGCCTTCCACGCGTTATCGACTCAACTTTGCCGCTCGAACGCAGGAAATTGTTACGGGTGGATTGCCCCTCGCCGTCGTTAGCGACTCAGCAGGCTCAAGAAAGCGTTTGGCCGAGTCGCCGGTATTGGCGCAAAGGTCCGCGGACTGGCAGGTGGTGAGTTTTGATTTTCAAACCGAACCTGAAACCGACGCGATCACTCTCAACATTCAACGCAAGAACTGCACGACGTCTCCTTGCCCTATCTTTGGGTCCATATGGTTGGATAGTTTCTCTATCGAAGAGCTCCATTGAGGCAAAGAGCTGTATTGACGTTTTGCCAGACGGGACAATGTGTTATAAAGGCAGTGTTCCTGAGACCTGTGCGCGCGGTTCTGAGTCTAAATCTCTCCCGAGGTCTGCGCTTTTTTCCAACAACGTAAGGGAAGTTTGCCGCATAAACTCTAAGGCTCGATCGCAGCTTTGCGGCTACTGACCGAAACGTCTGCAACACTCGAATCCTTCTCCAGCCAGCAGTTGAAGGATTCCATAGTTCAAGGATGCTCTGACCACTGCGTCTTCTTGAGCTCGTCCGAATAAAGTTATTACTTACTGAAACAGACCTGGAAAGGAATAATTCTGTGTTTGCATCGCCCCTTGCCCGACGCTCCTCGTCCGCTCATCGCCAACTCTTCGCTCTGATCACAGCTGCCTTCATTGTCGTGCAACCGCTTCTTTTTGCGTTTCCGGCAACTGCCGCCGCGCAGGTGACGAGAATCTCGCCAACGAGTCCACCTCCGGTGCGCATCGAGCCGAAGAACAACACCCCGCAGACGCTACCATTCTCTCAGGACTGGACCAACGCTGGGCTCATCACGACTAACGATAACTGGTCGGGCGTGCAGGGCGTCGAAGGTTTTCTAGGAGACCGCGCGGCGTCGGGGACGACTGCCGACATCGACCCGCAAACGGTTCTCGACCCACTGACTACCATTGATGTCATCGCCAACCAAGCGAATCCTAATACCAATACTACCGGCGGCGTGGCGGAGTTTGACGGCATCGCAAATCCCACAGTGGCTCTGCAGGGCTCCGGCACTGCGGATCATCCCAACGTCATAGTTTATTTGAACACGACCGGACAGTCGAACATCACCGCCGCTTACAACCTGCGCGACATCGACGGTGCGGCGGACAACGCCGTGCAGCAGGTGGCGCTGCAGTATCGTGTCGGCAACACGGGTAACTTCACAAATATTCCCGCCGGCTATGTCGCTGATGCCACGACCGGGCCGAGCCTTGCGACGCTAGTCACTCCGGTCAACGTCACGCTGCCCGCGGCCTGCGAGAACCAATCGGAAGTTCAGCTCCGCGTCATCACCTCGAACGCGACGGGCAGCGACGAGTGGGTTGGCATTGACGACATCAACGTCACGGCGGGAGGCGGGGGCGGGACGCCGACGCTTAACATCAACGATGTAACACAGGCTGAGGGCAACAGCGGAACCTCCGTGTTCACTTTTACTGTAACCCTGACGTCGGCTCCGACCTCGGCCGTGACCTTTGATATCGCGACTGCCGACGGCACAACTAATCCTGCCACCGCGGGCAGCGACTACGTTGCTCGTAGTCTTACGGGACAGACGATCCCCGCCGGTCCCGGCACAACGTACACTTTCGACGTGACCGTCAATGGCGACCCGTCTCCTGAACCGAATGAAACTTTCTTCGTTAACGTCACGAACATCACGGGCGCCAACGCGGGAGAAGTTCAAGGTCTCGGCACGATCACCAATGACGACTTTAGTATCACGCCCATCTGTCAGATTCAGGGCGGCGGTACCGTCTCGACAATCCCCAATGGGACCAATGTCACCACCACCGGCATCGTGACTGGCATCAAGCAGGGTTCATCGGGTGGATTCTTCATCCAGACGCAGGGCTGCGACTCGAACTCCGAGACGTCTGACGGAATCTTCGTCTTCACAGGCGCAAGTGTTCCCGCCGGCGTCGTCGTCGGTAACGACGTTCAAGTAAGCGGCAACGTCATGGAGTTTATCCCCAGCGCTGACCTCAA
>CAZVHN010000809.1:0-4927 GCA_964626895.1 uncultured Chloracidobacterium sp.
GAACTTGATTGGTACGCTGGCGATTGCGATGGGAGCGGGCTGGGTCTCGGGAATCAATTTGTACGCAGCGGTAGCCACGCTGGGCTTGCTGGGCCGCTTCGCCAATTTGCGCTTGCCGGGGGAACTCGACGTCCTCACCAGCTGGTGGATCATCGGAATCGCCTCCGTTCTCTATCTTATTGAGTTTTTCGCAGACAAGATTCCTTACCTCGACAGCACCTGGGATGCGATACACACTTTCATCAGAATCCCGGCCGGCGCGGTGCTGGCGGCGACGGCCTTCGGCGACTTCGACCGCAGCGTTCAGATTGTGGCATTGCTGCTTGGAGGTGGCCTGGCCCTGAGCGCTCATGGAACAAAAGCAACTGCCCGCGCGGCGATCAACCTGAGCCCCGAGCCGGTATCCAACGTTGTGGTCAGCCTCGCCGAGGATGTTGTCGCCTTTGGCACTATTCTGTTATCAGTCTTCCTGCCCTTAGTCACCATCATTTTCCTCGTTACATTTCTGGCGCTTTCGATCTACATCGCGCCACGCATGGTCCGGGTGATGAGGGGAGCAATCTCGCGAGTGCGCGGCGTCTTTGGGTATAGTTGACCGCGAGTATAGCGAGCGGGGCAGTAGCCCGACTGTTAAGGAGGGCTCGGCAAGCTAGGTGGATGGCGAGTTCGTTTTTCGAGCCGTCTGCAGAGTCTGGGTGTCTTGAGGAGCCCTCCTTAACAGTCGGGCTACTGCCCTGAGCTACAACAAGACGCTCCAAGACGCAGGCTAGATCAACCTGTCGCCTTCAAATGAAACCGAGTCATGCCGGTAATGGCAACCACGGCTCTGGCGATTGTGTTGAGCGGCTTGCGCGATCAGCAGGGCAACCTCGATCGCGTTTCTTAGCCCTATCAATCCATCGGCCAGCTTGGTGGTTCGGTAAAACGTCTCGATCTCATTCCAGAGGTGTCGAAGCTCTCTAATGGCTCGCGAGAGACGTTCCTCATTGCGAACCAGGCCTACGTAGTGCCACATGATGTTTTGGATCGTCTGCATGTCGCCTTGAATCAACGCCGGATCGGGCTCGGCAATCAACCCACTCTCATCCCACGGGGGCACGTCGGCGAACCCAGGTCGTTTCGTAGCCGGCGCCTGGTTCAGGCGGGGCCCCCACGCGGGCAGCCCGCATGGGGTGCTGAGAGTTTCCTCGACATGCCTGGCCGCGCGGTTTCCCCACACCAATCCCTCGAGCAGAGACGTTGAGGCCAGGCGATTGGCGCCGTGCACTCCGGTGCAACTGATTTCTCCGACTGCATAGAGGTTATCGATGCTCGAGCGCCCCCATTCGTCCACCAGCACACCGCCGCAGAAGTAATGTGCGGCCGGCACCACGGGTATCAGTTCCTGCGTGATGTCTATGCCGGCCTTGCGACACTGAGCGTAGATGTTGGGAAAGCGATCGCGAATGGCGTCGGCAGGCATTCGCGATGCGATGTCGAGCAGCACATAAGAGTAGTCGTGCGTCTCCATCTCGTGATGTATTGCCCGAGCCACTACGTCGCGCGGCGCGAGATCCTTCCACTCGGGCGAGTACTCAGGCATGAACTGACGCCCATCCGGGGTCAACAGGGTTCCGCCTTCGCCTCGAACAGCTTCACTAATCAATAAGCCTTCGGCACCGGGCGTGGCCAGGGCCGTGGGATGAAACTGCACATACTCGGCATTTACGATCCTGGCGCCGGCGCGGTGGGCCATCGCTAACCCATCACCGCGTGAACCCGGTGGATTAGTAGTGTTGCGGTAGATGCGGCCCAGGCCGCCCGTCGCGAGCACGGTCGCCGCAGCCAGGTGTCGATGGACAGTGCGCTGCTCCCGATTAAACATGTAAGCGCCGTGGCAGGCGATAGGCCGATAATTGTCGAGCGGATCGCGAGAGTGATGGGGGAAGGTGATCAGATCGACGGCGGTGACGTTCGATTCGATTGTGATGTTTGGGCAGCTGCGCAGAGCACTAATCAAACCGTTCATGATGGCCGCCCCTGTGCCATCGCCCACGTGCAGAATGCGGCGGCGTGAGTGAGCCGCTTCATTACCCCAGAGCGGCTGCCCGCTCGAGTCGCTGTCAAACTTAACGCCCGCAGCTTTCTCCAGGACCTCGTGGAGGATCGGCGGTCCTTCCTCGGCGAGTATGCGGGCTGCGTAAGGTGAACTCACGCCGGCGCCCGCTGCCAGGATGTCCGCCAGAAGAATTTCGGGATCGTCATCCACACCCCGACCGATAATTCCACCCTGCGCATATTGAGTGTTTGATTCGTGAGGATCGGCGGCACGCGTGATGACGGTGATTTGGCGCCCGGGATTGCGGGCCAATTGCAAAGCTGCGGTTGCCCCGGCAATGCCGCAGCCAATGATCAAGACTTCAGTTTCTGCCAATCGTATCCACCTGAGGGTACTAGTTCATTTTGAGTCCGGAAGTTCAGACTTCAACCTTTAGGTTGCGGCTTAGCGGTGCCGACAAGCTAAAAAAGCTTGAACTCTAAACTGAACCAGCACCCACCTGAGGGTCTGATCACCCGATCGCGATCATTCTTTCCACGGCCCGAGCGGCTCGAACGCGGATTTCTTCCGGAATCTCGATCACGTATTGATTCTTTTCCAGCGACTCCAGCGTGTCTTCCAAAGTGATCTGGTTCATGTGTGGACATCTTACGCTGCATAAGCGAAGCATCTCTTTGTCGGGATTCGCGGCCGCGACGTTCTCTCCCATGGAACATTCTGTCAACAAGAGATAACGAGGCGCCTGGGTTTGCTCGACATAACGGATCATCGCGTTCGTGCTGCCTGAATAATCGGAAGCGGCCACTACTTCCGGGCTGCACTCAGGGTGGGCCAGTATCACTACGTCTGGAAACTGCTTCCTGACGTTGGCAATGTCCTCTACCGTGAATTTGTCGTGCACTTCACAGCGGCCCGGCCATCCGATCATCTGGTAGTCAAGTTCTCCCTCCGCAGCCTTACGCGGATCAGCGGTCGGGAAGATGATGTGACGGCCGGTTTCGCGGGCCACATTCTTCGCCAGGTACTCGTCAGGCAGGAAAATCACCCGGTCCGTATTTAGCGACTCGACCACCGCCACGGCATTCGAGGATGTGCAACAAATATCTGACTCAGCTTTCACATCGGCGTAAGTGTTCACGTACGTGACCACCGGGACTCCGGGAAAACGCCGTCGCAGCTCGCGTACGTCTTCGCCGGTGATGCTGGCGGCCAGCGAGCAGCCGGCTTTCTCAGACGGAATCAGGACCGTCTTGGTGGGGTTAAGAAGTTTCGCGGTTTCGGCCATGAACTTGACGCCACAGAAGACGATGATGTCCTTGTCGGTCTGCGCTGCTCGCCGCGCCAGGTCCAGGGAATCGCCAACGTAATCGGGAATCGAGTAGAAGAGGGCCGGCTCCATGTAGTTATGACCCAGGATTACGGCGTTCTTTTCGGCCTTCACTTGATTGATCTTGGCCGCAATCTCCGACTTCATCCGCAGCTCAAAGTCCGGGACCACATCAGCGAGCATCGCCTTTAGCTGGTCGTAAATCTGCTCCGCGGAAGTTTCTTTACCGAGTGTAGCTATCATGTCTGTTTAGTTGATTATTTACAGTCAATGGTTTTCCGGCGGCCAGTGATCGTTAGGTTGCCAGGACCGGCGATCACCCAGTCCACTTCAAGCTCACGTCGAACACCCTGGCAGAATGCGTCAACGACCCCACCGAAATAAAGTCTACGCCGGTTTCGGCAATCTGGCGGACGTTCTCGAGCGTGACATTTCCGGAGGCTTCCAATTTCGCACGTCCGCCGTTCAAGGCAACCGCTTCACGCACGACTTCCGGCGTCATGTTATCGAGCAGAATGCGCTCGACTCCCAAGTCCAACGCTTCCTTCACATGTTCTAACGTGCGCGCCTCGACTTCGATCTCGAGACCGGTTCCAGCAGCACTCACGCGCGCAACAGCCGCTGCGATAGATCCGGCAAAGTCGATATGATTGTCCTTGATCAAGACCATATCGAACAATCCCATTCGATGGTTTTCACCACCACCCCGCCTCACCGCAAGTTTGTCAATTGCCCTGAGTCCGGGCGCGGTCTTGCGCGTATCGAGAATTCTTGCTGAGGTTCCGGAAACCTGATCGACAAACTGGCGAGTGAGCGTGGCGATTCCTGACATGCGCCCGAGAAAGTTAAGTGCCGTTCGCTCGCCTGTTAACAATGCCCGGGCGGAGCCGGAGATATTTGCCAACACCGTGCCGCTGGTAACTTGCGCGCCCTCGGCCACACTTGGTATGAAGCCAATCCGGTCCTCGAGCATGAGGAACACGGCTTGCGCGAGATCGAGCCCGGCAACGACGCCGGCGTCTTTTGCCAGGATCCTGCCTCGCAGGATGGCATCGGCAGGCACAATGCTGTTGGTTGTGACATCGCCTGATCCAATGTCTTCCGCCAGAGCGCGCTTCAGACAGTCGACGATCTCGGACGGTAGAGCCGTAGCCAAAGTGGATTCTGGTTTCATAAACGGTTTTGATTAGTGTATGCGCGATGAGCCTCGAAACAAAGCGCAGGAAAGACGAGGCACTCGTGCAGTCTGGTCAGAATGGTTTGATAGCGGCCAACTGCAGAACCGAGGACCGGTAGAGACGGTGTGAAAACCCAAAAAGGCCTATGGCAATTTGCAGTTTCAAGAAACTCTGCTAGTTGGGGGAATTTGCAGGTTGGGAAGGTGGGCAAAGCGGAGCGCGCCCCCGCTCCAGCGTAGCGTCATTAATGTTAGTTTTCTTTAAGGTTACACGGGATCGAGTCTGCATAAGAAGGCAGCGGTTTCTAGCCAGTGAAAGACGCTACGCTGGAGCGGGGGCGCGCTCCGCTTTGCCCACCTTCCCAACCTGCGAATATCCTGAACT
>CAZVHN010000810.1:0-5442 GCA_964626895.1 uncultured Chloracidobacterium sp.
TTCGCTTCACGCGACACGAAAACCTCTCTAGGTTTCACCCTGTAGGGGTGGGATGTCTATAGCACTGGACGCCCAACCGCACCGCCTGCGCCGTTCGGAGGGGCGGAACTCAACTTGGCAGGTAGCCATCTACTATCATTCCGCCCCTCCGAACGGCGCAGGGATATTCATCTTGGTCCGGTCTATAAACATCTCACTCCTACGGAGTAAAGAACCTCCGAACAAGCACGTGGCCGCCAAATAATCTTCATCAGGCCGGCCTCACGTTTACTGTCAACTGTCTGTTCCTCATCCACTCACTCCTTGTGGGTGGGTGGGATTTCGGAGTTTCCACACAATCTCGGTAGCGGGTGGGTCTTCGCCTCAGCCGTTCGCAACTTCATCCAGCGCAGAACTCAATCTTTCCAACCCCGCGGCCAGCGTTTGCGTATCGCCGGCGAACCCCAAACGAAAATGCGCGGGCATCTCAAAGAAACTTCCCGGCACAATCGATGTTTCATACTTTGTTCTAAGCACAGCAATCAACTGCTCCGTTGTCCCGCGCTTCACTCGTGGAAAAACGATCGTACCGAATTCCGGTCTCACGGCTTCAAGATCATCGCGTGAATCGAGGAATTGATTAACCAGTCGGTGATTGGTTTGCAGTAGTGCCCGCGCCCGCGCGGAAATTTGATCGAGTTGTCGCAGGGCAATAACGCTCAACCGCTCCGCTGGATGCGCCGCCATCACACCAAAGAGGTCGTTTAGTCGCCAGATACCCTGTGCCGCATCCGGCTCGGCCACGATCCAGCCACAGCGAAGTCCGCTAAGCCCGAAAGCCTTCGTCAGACTGCTGGTAACAATGAACTCCTTCCCCAGGTGGAACGAGGTGCGCACGGGTTTTTCAAACAGCGTTTCGAGGTAAACCTCATCAACAAGCACACGCGCATTTACACTTCGGGCGATCGCGCCTACCTGACGAAGTGTCTCGTCGTCGGTAAGGACGCCCGAAGGATTGTGAAGATTTGTGATTACGATCAGACGAGTCCGCGGGCTGATCTTCCGTTCGACTTCATCCGGGAGAATTCGGAAACCGTCCTCGAAGCGCCGGTCGAAGCGTCTTACTTCTGCTCCGAGGTATTCCGCCAAAGCCAGCAATGGTTCGTACGTAGGATGCTCGATCAGCACCTCGTCTCCAGGTTTTACGAGGTAAGCCATGGCCAGATGATTGGCCAACGAAGTGCCGATGGCCGCAACGATCGACTCGACACTAACATTCAATCTCTGGGCTAGTGCCTGCTGCAACGGCCCGTAGCCATAGCCGCCGGCGCGAGTAAGCTCCGGATCCTCGATGCGGGCACCCAGATCGCTAAGAGGCAAATTTCCTAGACCGCTGGCGGCAAGATCAAACCGCGCACTCGAACGCGTCTTGGCCCAGTGCATATACTCGGAACCCATCACTTGCCGCGCTCCGCTCATGCCATCTTTCTCCCTCGCCAGAAGAAGTACGCGGGTATTCCGGCGCAGAGAATCGCCAAGCCGATTAGCGTATTCTCCGGATACTTGTAGACCGTATTGATCACCACTAGCCAACAGATCACAACAAACAGGCCGGTAGCCACTGGATGTCCGGGCACACTGCTAATCGCGTTGGTTTCAGCAGCATCGCGATTTTTCTTTTGCCTCCGAAACACGAAGATGCAAGCCGCAGTTAGACCGAAGAAGATGAAATCTACCGAAACTACATAGTTCAAAATCTGCTCGTAACGTCCCGAGAGAGCGATGACGATGGCCAACAGACCCTGGAGCGCGATGGCCACAATTGGCACGCGGGTCTTTGGATGGAGCCGCCCCACGGCCTTGAAGAACAAGCCGTCCTCGGCCATCGCAAAATAAACGCGCGGCGCAGTGAGCATTCCCTGACTCAGAAAGCCGAGCGTCGAGATGGCAATTCCGGCGGCAATCGCCCGCGCGCCTGTCTCTCCCAACGCAAGTCGCATTATGTCAGAGGCGGGTGTAGTCGTCGCTGCCAGACCTGAAGTGCCGAGCACGCGCAGACAAACGAAGTTTACGGCCAGATAAAGAACCACCACTCCGGTGACGCCGATTATCAAACCCCGCGGAAGGTTTTTTCTTGGTTCGCGTATCTCACCGGCGACGAAGCTCGCTGTCTGCCAGCCTCCATACGCGAAAAGCACCGGAACCATGGCAGCTCCCACTTCAGTCAGTAGATCAAATGAAATGGGTTGGCCCAATGGGCCGCGCGTTGGGGTGACCGGAGCGCGAGAAGGCCCTGCGAGCAGCAGACCACAAACGATGAGCGCAATGATCGCAACGATCTTGAGGACCATCAACACGCTCTGCACGGTGCTGCCCGAGCGAACCCCGAGACAGTTAATGAGAGTTAAACTGGCGAGCGCGAGGACGGCCACTAACCAGTCAGCGACTGGCACGTGGGTTAGTTCAACGAAGTAGCGAGCAAACGTAACTGCGACGGCCGCCATGCCGCCGGTTTGAATAACCAGCAGTAGAGCCCAGCCGTAGAGAAATGCGACTGACGGGTGAAAAGCCTCGCGCAGATAAGCGTATTGGCCGCCGACCTCCGGCCTCAGCGCCGCCAATTCCGCCCAGATAAAAGCTGCGGCCAGCGCGATCAACCCACCCAAAGCCCAAACACCCAAAATCAGGAATGGCGTGTTGACCTGTCGCGCCACCACATAAGGGTTAATAAAAATACCTGCGCCGATGATTCCGCCCATCACGATCATCGTGGCATCAAACAATCCCAGACGGCGGACCAAACGCGGCCGGGCCTGCGGCGGGGAGGAAGAATTTTCCATTAGCGACACATTATCCCGGAGGGATCAAAGTTAATAGCCGTGGGCGAGCGTTGCGCGACGCCCACGGATAGGCGAAAGAAAAATGCCTGACCCTCCTAAGGTACTAGACGCGTAAGTCTAATGATTTCAACAACGGCGCTTTCGCGTCTTGTACCTCGCAATTAATAACGCGGGCCGCCCGCGTCGGAGGCTGAAAGGGTCACATCGTCGGGCACTGTTTGACCCTTCCAGGGTCAGGAATCTTTTCTTCCATCCTCCGTGGGCGTCGCAAACGCTCGCCCACGGCTATTGGATTAAATCCCTTCAGGATACGAAAACACTTTGAATCCGACCTCAAGCTCAAACTGATGACCCACTGCTCAAATGATTGTCCATTCGTGCAAAGTCTGTTGCGGCTCTGGTATAACACTGCGAGCACGATTTTGGCCATCCTGCCGAATGCTGTTCAAAATAAATGATTTCCGACCAGGTTAACCACTTACTTGCTAACACATTAACTACTCTTTGGTCCTGGCTGTTTCCCATTACCTATCTGCTCCACATCGCTGAAGAGTACTGGGGTGGCGAAGGCTACTCAGCTTACCTGCTGAGACTGAGAGGTGTTCAACTCTCGCCGCCGCGATTTTTGCTGGTCCAGGCTATCGGATTGGCCCTGATGATAGCGGGAATCATCCTGGCCCGCCGACTTCAATTCCCTAACCTGCTGAGTGTTGTCCTCGGCGCAGTGGTATTAGTAAATGGTCTCACTCACACGATCCTGAGCCTGGCCTACTCCGAGTATGTTCCGGGATTGATTACCTCGATTCTGCTGTGGATCCCGCTGGGGATCGCCACCCTCGTGGGCTTTAGGCGCACAATGCGCGAAGCGAGATACTGGCTTTGCGTCGCTCTCGGCGTAGGGATCAATGGCATCATCGAGTTGGTAGCGAGCAAGGCTGGGCAGGTTTTTTAGCACCCTGCGGTCGCGTGTAGAGCGGAGATTCGATACCAGCGATAAGGGCGCGGTTGAGGTGCAGTGCGCCGGGGCAGTAGCCCCACTGTTAAGGAGGGCTCGGCAAGTTCGAATGGATAGCGAGTAGGTGTTTGCGTTACCTGATTGGAGTGTCAGGATCGCCCGATAGACGCCACGACTTTCGATGAATTCGGGCCACCTCGAGGAGCCCTCCTTAACAGTCGGGCTACTGCCCCGGTGGGTTGCATCTCGACCGATATTCGCGCTAACCTCTCGGTTTTTGTTGGACAAACATTTCTCCGACTATAGACAAGTGCAGACAAGAGCCTGTCTACCACGGACAACTAGCACAAGTAGAGGAGCCTAGATTTGGCGGCGGAAGCGGAAGCAATAGTTACAGCGGGCTTGAGGCCGGATTTGTTTGCCGAACGAGGAGTGCTTTTGGCCGGTCGGACTCTGGTGATCGCAACTCTCGCTTTGCTGGTGCTGGCAGGTTTTGGTTTCCGCGTTTCCGGCCTGAGCGCGGAAGGTCTCAGCGAAGACGAACTGAACAAACTCCACGCGGTTTCCGATTACCGGCAAAACGGATTAACCGCAGCTAATGGCGAGCATCCGATGCTGATGAAGGCTCTGCAGACGGCCAGCATCTTCGTCGTCGAGAAGTGGAACAATAGCTCACTCGTCGCCAGTCAGAACTCCTCCTTACATATCCCTACGGAAACGGCCCTGCGCCTGCCGGGCACGATCTTTGGCGCGCTTACCGTAGTTCTTATTTATCTACTCGCTGCCGAGCTGTTCGGTGGGGAAGTGGCGTTGCTGGCCGCCGCGCTGTGGGCATTTGATCCGCAGGCGATTGGTTTTAATCGCATCGCCAAGGAAGACACGTTTCTGATCTTCTTCTTCCTGCTGGCCAACATTTTCTGGTTGCGCGGACAACGCGTGGCAGAGACTGAATCCAGCAGCCGGGGTCCACAGCGCGGCAGCCACGCTGGGGTGCTCGTCCGGCCGGAACGCTATTACTGGGCCACCGCAGCCTGCTTCGGCGCGATGATGGCGTCTAAATATCTTCCCCAACTTATCACCGTCAGTATTTGCTACTACTGGATGTTTCAGGCCATTCCGGAAACCCGTTGGCGGCTGGGCAAGAAAAAGTTTCTGATTGTCATCCTGATTATGTGCGCGGTGTTTCTCCTGCTCAGCCCGACTGCCCTACTGCCGGCTACCTGGCGTGAGATGGGAATCTTCGCCGGACAGAAACGAATTGGTCACGACGGTTACGAATTCATGGGCACGCTTTATAGCCACCGCATGACTGACTGGCTGGCGGGTACCCCCTGGTACCTCTATGTCGTCTTCCTTGCGTTCAAACTACCCGTTCTTACAGTCGCCGCATTTGTGGCAGGTTTACCTTCGCTGTTCCGCCGTAAGCTCGGCGACGGGCGCTACTTCATCCTCTTCTGGCTGTTTGTCTGGATAATGAGCTTTGTGTTCGTGGGCGGGAAATTTACCCGCTACTTTACGATCGTGCTGCCGGCGGTATTAATCACTGCGGCCGTAGGCGTGCAGTTCGCGGGCCGTTGGATAGCGCAACAACTCGCAGCACTGCTTTCAAGTGAACGGGCCAGCGTTTATGTCAGGGCGGCTCTGGCACTGGAACTTGTGCTCGGTTCA
>CAZVHN010000811.1:0-7672 GCA_964626895.1 uncultured Chloracidobacterium sp.
CAACTTCGACCAGGTCTTCCTGATTCTTCATCACCGCTTCAATCGATTTGTAAGCGCCGGGAATTTCATCCAGCACGCCTACGTCTTTGCGGCATTCAACGCCTTCGGTTTGACGAGCCAAATCGTCTTTCGAAAACGCTCGTTTGGCCGCACCACGCGACATTTTGCGCCCAGCCCCGTGAGAGCAGGAGTTGAAACTCTCTGCCGAGCCACGTCCCTGAACGATGAACGATTTCGCGCCCATCGAGCCGGGGATAATGCCGTAGACGTCTTTCTCAGCGTTGATTGCGCCCTTGCGGGTGACGAAAACTTTTTCGCCATAGTGCTCTTCGAGCGCAACGTAGTTGTGATGGCAGTTGACCGCAAGTTCCGGACGGAACGCTTTGCGATGATTGAACATCTTGTTGAAGACGTTCAACAAACGCGTCATCATAATCTCGCGATTCTTCATCGCGTAGGTTTGCGCCCACTTCAGGTCTTTCCAATACGCCGCAAATTCCGGCGTGCCCTGAATGAAGTAAGCCAGATCGGGAGCCGGCAGTTCGTTCAAACGCCACAGCGACTTTGCGGTCGAGATGTGCCGCTCGGCGAGCTCCTTGCCGATGTTCCGCGAGCCCGAATGCAGCATCAACCAAACGAAGTGTTCCGTATCCAGACAAACTTCGATGAAGTGGTTGCCGCCACCCAACGTGCCCAGCTGCTTCATTGCTTTCGCCTTGCGATCGTGCACGCCTTTGTGAAGCTCGCTGAAGTCTTTCCAGCCGTCCCAGTACGAAGATTCGTCAACTGATTCCTTGTAAGCATTAAAGCCGACCGGAATTGCTTCTTCGACTGCCAGGCGCAAGTCCTTCAACTTGCCGTCGAGAATTCCGCTCTTGAACGGCGTCTTCACGGCCATCATTCCGCAACCGATGTCGACGCCAACCGTTGCAGGAATCACAGCTTCCTTTGTCGCGATAACCGAGCCGACCATGCTTCCCTTTCCCAGGTGCGCGTCCGGCATCATGGCGACGTGTTTGAACAAGCATGGCAAGCGCGAGACGTTGCGTAGCATCGACTGTTCTTCAATGCTGAACTCGTGGTTGGCCCATGACAGGATTTCTTGTTTGGCACCGCCAATTGTTAGCTCTTTGTAAGGCATTTGCTTCCTCCTTTCTAAGTTTAGATGAAAACTGGTGCGCCAGGTGAGACTCGAACTCACAATCCCCTGCTTAAGAGGCAGGTGCCTTGATCCGATTTGGCTACTGACGCCAGTCATTTGTGATTGCCGATTTCCAATTGGTTCGTTTGCTGGCGGGGCCGACGAGACTTGAACTCGCGATCTCTGCATCGACAGTGCAGCGCTTTTGATCCGACTAAGCTACGGCCCCGGTTTTATGCGTTTGTGACGGCAAGACAATCGGCAATTAGCAATCGAAAATGTCTTGGGTGGGTCGAAGGGAGTTGAACCCTCACCGGCCGCAGTCACAGTGCGGTGCTCTGCCAATTGAGCTACGACCCACAGAAACATTGCGGATTGCCAATTGCCGATAGCGAATTCGGACTTTGCCCCACCCGGTCTCCCGTGGAGTTCAACCAATTGGCATTTGGCAATCGGCAATTGAAAATGTTGGCAGGGCGTGTGGGATTCGAACCCACGCATCTCTTGATTGAAAATCAAGCGGCTTGAACCTGGCTTGCCTAACGCCCCAGAATCTGGTGCGCGTGGAGAGATTCGCGCCTCTCATAAAGCTGATCTTAAATCAGCCGCCTCTTCCAATTGGGCTACACGCGCAATGAATTATTTGAACTGGTACTCGCGGAGGGATTCAAACCCACACTGTACAGATCTTGAATCTGTCGTCTCCTGCCAGTTGGACTACGCGAGCAAGAAGCATTGCCGATTTTCGATTGCCAATTGCCAATTTACTCGCCTAGCCAAGTGTGTCTTTGCTGAAACACATCAATCGGAAATCGGCAATTGAAAATCGGCAATGTTGAGTGGTACCGGCGGAGGGATTCGAACCCACACTGTCTAGTTCCTAAGACTAGCGCCTCCTCCCGTTTGGGCTACGCCGGCATGGTGAACTCGGCAGGACTCGAACCTGCGACGGGCGGGGCCCCGCTCGGGCAGCCCGCGTGGGGTGCTCTAGTCGTTTAGGAAACGACTGTTCTGATTCCATCTGACATCTTAAGTAAGAGGGTCCTAAGCTTGGTTGCGGAGACAGGACTTGAACCTGCGTCGACGGATTATGAGCCCGTCCCTGGCGGCTTTACGACTCCAGTGTACTCCGCGTCAAACTTTTCAAACTGGCTGCGGAGGAAGGATTCGAACCTTCGCATGACTCGTTTCAGAGACGAGCGCCGTTCCACTTGGCTACTCCGCAATGTCATTTCCAATTTTCAATTGCCAATCGCCGATTTATGCATCGAGTGACACTCTCGTCGGGCCATAGACCAATCGGAAATCAAAGATTGGCAGTCGGCAATGGATGGTGGACCTGGCACGATTTGAACGTGCGACCTCGACCTTCGCAGAGTCGCGCTCTCATTCCGCTGAGCTACAGGTCCGAAGATTGGTACGGGCATCCTCTGCGAGGAGTCAGCGACCCGTCTTTCCTGGCGCCGAACCTACCCGCTGCAAGGTTTTCGGATTCGGACTCAGGCAATGGCGGAGATGGAGCGATTCGAACGCTCACAGGATTTCTCCCGGCACCTTAGCAGGGTGCTGCCATGCCAGTTAAGCGACATCTCCAAATGGCGGAAGGCTACGGAGTCGAACCGTACACGGTTATTAGCCGCCGCAGTTTTCAAGACTGTTTGACTCACTCTACTGTCGGGCCTTCCGTAAAAGATTGGCAGGGACGCTCGGATTTGAACCGAGAATCTCGATTTTGGAGACCGATGGTTTGCCGGTTAGCCTACATCCCTGGAAACATTTCCGATTTTCAATTGCCCATTGCCGATTGGTATTCTGCTCTTAGGTCTTTGGCTTTTGGTCTTTGCTCTTGTTTCTCTGGAGAGCTTTGCCGCCGGACTCGAGCAAATCGGCAATTGGCAATCGGAAATTGGAAATGTTGTGGCTGCTCAGCCACACATGCAAATTCAAATTCGTTATGCTAAAAAATAGATGAAGGCAGCAGAGCAGTACCGCGAACACACTTCGAGGCACACTTCTCCTGAGGATGGCGACGCTCGGGACTCTCGCAAAGCAACGGCGTTGTCATCCGCTGAAGGCTCCCTGCCTTCATCTCGCAAAAAGGTACTTCAATTGTCAAAAAACAAAAGGAGCGGGCTTTAAGCCTCCCAGGGAAGCTGCCCGCTCCTAACAATTCTCGCGATTTTTCTTTGAGATTTGGGAGCGGGAGTCCGCTCCCGCGAATTAATGCCTGATGTAACGGCTATCTATGGACGTCGCTTGTCCGAGTCTGCCGCTAAACGTATTGACGCCCAAGGTGACTGAAGCCAAGCTCAGACGGCCGGGTAGACACACGCCACGCATGGCGGCCGACGGCTGCCATTTGGCTAGGTGTTCTTTATATGTCCTGCTCGTCATCATTGAAATTTCTTCCTCACCGTGCGCGATCGTGTCGTCGCGCGAACTGTCTTGTATAAGACAAGACCACCGATCCTGTCAAGCACTTTTCTGCAAGAATCAACTTGCGAACACGCGCTCGCTTGGCTTTGATAACTCTGAGGCCGGCTAGGTTGCCTAAACGATCATGTTGGTCTGTACGGCACCTCCCATGACGAGAACATTGAGCACCCGATAGTGGCTGATCGATCCAAAGCTGCAAGCAATCGGCCCGCAGCGTGGATACAGTTACCAAGCGTGGCAAAGCGTGTATGCTTGCGCTTGCGCAAGCAACTTCTGACTCACGGATGTGGTCTTGACTCTGTCAAAGCATTTGATATGTTCCCGCAGATCCATTCCGTCGAGACTGCTTCGCGCCTGCCTCGGACTTCAGTACGAGAGGCGGCGACAACAACAAAAATTCTGAACTTCTGAAATGATATTAGCGTCGGTACCCGACCGGGAGATGCAACATGGATGAAGATCTAAGCGTGCAGTGGGCGCTGGCAAATCCGCTCACTATCCAGATGGACGATACAGGAAACGCCTGGAACGCCGGCGCTGCTCGCGACATTGCCGCGCTGGATCCGGACCGCATCCTTGTCGCCATGGATACAGGCGGTATCTGGATCGCCCACCGCGATGGGACCTCAACTGCAGTCGCAGACGTTGACCATCCCGACTTTTGGTGCATCACCGCAGGCACGTACGGCAATGATCACTTCTATGCCGCGGGCTCCAAGCTCTATGAAACAGATGTCTCGAAGGCCTTGCCGCTGTTGAGCTGGAGAGAGATTCCGGTGACCTGGCCCGAAGTCGATTTCTTGGGCAAGCCATGGACAAACTATGCGAATGCCATCTACAGAATCCTTGTCCTCCGCGAAGACAACCGCATTGTGCTCGCCACGACAGATGGAGTCGTCTGGGCTGACATTCCGCCACCGCCCGAGCGCCCGAAAGGATGTTGCGCAATACTCTTTGGATCAGGCAAGACCACACCACCAGTTTACAAGTGGAAGAAGGCCCTGGGCCTTGAATACAACACGATGGGATACCTGGGAATGGCTGCTGGTCCACCGCGCCACGGTGAGGCAGACCGCAGCATTGCCATCGCCTCATGGGGATATAACAACGGCAAGGCCACTACCGAGCCGTTGCAGTTCTACTACGGTGAGTGGCAGGGTGCAGAGTTGGTGATGAAAAAGGCCACCATGCGCAACGTTGACGGCATTGATCGATCTATGGCTCGCGCAACTACGATGGCGTCGTGCGATGCCCACTCAGAGCGCATGTATGCTATCAGCTCCGATGATGCTGGATTCCCGGCGATGATGTGGAGATCGACGGACGGTGGTCAGTCCTGGGAGCCTTTTAGTCCTAATCTTGTTGATCCGAGCGACAAGACTTTTGCCGAAGCCGCTGGAAACCAGGGCAATTCCCCCGGACGACCTTGTAACTGCATTGCCGTCTCGCGCCAAAAGCCGGACACGGTCGCCGTGGGGTGGCGCGTCGGCGGTTTTTTCGCATCGGAGGATGGAGGTAAGAGCTGGCGTCGCACCGACACGGCATACTCAAACCACACACACGCCGACGTGCACGGCATCTACTTTGACCCCACTGATCCGGCCGGCGAGAGAATATTCATTGCTCACGATGGCGGCGTAAGTATGGCGCCCAAGCTTGGCAGCGACGCAACACTCTTTGAGAGTATGTACAACCGGCAACTCTCTACTCTTCAGTTCCAAACCGCGCCATCAAGAATGTTCTTTGGCGGCGCAGCTGCCAACCCGGCACAGAACGGCGCGCTTATTGGCGGTCTGCAGGACAACGGAGTCGTGACTTGTTCTATACAGCCAACTATCGAGCCCTGGCTTGAGTTCGACAGTGGTGACGGGTTTCAAACCACATTCCTTAGTCATGGGCACGCTCTCTACAATAATAACGACGAAACATTGAAGCCGCAGTTCGGAGTCGTTCGACATGCGTTCTGGAGTGTAGCTCCAAAGGGACTGGTTCTTGAGGAGTACGTGCACGTTTGGAAGGATGATCCGCAAATGCCTCATCCGGCCGGGCTGCCCGCTGCGCCAGGCGAGACAGTAGTTTTCTCCGCCGTTCCGACTCCGGCGTGGACCAACCGCGAAGGCGAGCGCATGTACGCAGTGGCCGGGAAGCGCTCGAGCATCTATGGCCTCTTCTATGCAGCCATGGGTACAAAGCCACATTGGGAGTTCATCGCTCGTTTTCCGCTAAATGACAATTTGAGCCAGGAAGATATTGAGAAGAAATTTTGGGAACCGTGGGGGATTTCGGCGGTCGCGTCGCTTGATGGGGGAACGATCTACATTGGCACAAAGGGAGGCCGCTTGATCGTTTTCGACCAGCATACCCGGGTAGCGCACGAGATTACGGTCCCGCTTCGGAACAACCCCTGGGGAGACAAGGGAACTGAGATCAATCGCATAGTGGTTGCTCATGATCGACTTGCGTTCGCGTTGTACAACATCGGGCGAGGTCGCATAGCAGGGGCTTCATACAGCAGGTTTGGTAAAGGTTATGTGCTGAGGATCCGTCCGCCCAAGTCTGAGGAACTCAAAGCGCTGCCGGTGGAGGCGTATTACGGTGTCGAAGTCGCCCGCGAACCAGAGCAGGTTGCGTTGTATGCCGCCACCGACAGTGACGTCTACGTCAGCCGCGATCATGGTGATGCTTTAGGCGATACATGGAAGCGCGCTTCTCGCGGGCTACCTAAGCGCCCGCATTGCGGGGACCTCTCCTATGTGGACCAGCCGAACGGCGAGCGCTGGCTGTACATGAGTACCTATGGTCGTTCCTATTGGAGGGCACGTCGATGAGTCAAGATCCAACTGCTGAGCCCATTACAATTATTGGTGCCCCAAAGCCGGAGTTCCCCTCGCTTGCGCGGCGCACACACGATCGTATCCGTGAACGCATTCGCGAGTTCCTGGATCCAAAGGCGCGTGATCTGGATTTTCTGCGTGACGCCGCACGCGCGTTGGACCTTCTGCCTCTGTCGCCTGCAAGCCGCGACCGTTGGTACGGAGTGCGTCCAGATGGCGATCTGTTGTCTTTCTCACCGCGCACACCATACGAGGTGCTCGAGGAGGAGGACCAATGGAGACGCGCCGCTGAGCTCTTGCGAGCCAGCGAACGCTACCCGGAGCTTGAAGCACTCGTGCCGCCTCCACCGCTTAGTTGTCGCACGTGTCCCAGGTGTGGCGGTAGCGGACTCATCAGGCGCGAAGGCCGAGACTTAACTTGTATTTGTGAAGGGCTTGGTTGGATAGCGCCGGTCGAAGACGAAATCGAAGAAGGCAAAGAAGACATGCCTAAAAAAGGCAAGTAGCCGAAGTGTAGTTCACGTTTCGTCCGCGAAAACTTGATGCACTTCATTTCCGTTCTTGGTCAGCATTCAAGTCGGATAAAGGTTAAGAATACAAGCCAAAACGTAAAGCTTTAAAGTTGGAGAGTTTGAAAGTATGCGTGTTGCTCTCACCAACAATCGTTCGTATAAGACCAGCCCGCCAACAAACCCACGAGTGGTTTCCAATCTGCACGCGAAAAGAGAACAGGAGATCGCAAGGCGCCAACGGCTCAGAACAGGGTTTTTTAGCTGACTCGACTATTCCGTCTCTTGCGGCCCGGTTTGGAGCGTTGTGCGGGCAAGGCTGATAAGAATGATTGCCAGTGCGACACTCGAAGCTGCAAGCACGAGGTAGATCAGCCATGGAATGCGCTCCGTGAGTGGCAGCGGCTCGGGCTTGAATTCAGGATTCGCAACCACCTCGCCAACCGTGCTGCGGATCGGTCCACCACCCGATGCGAGCTGCCCACTTCCACCCCAGCGGCGCTGCGCCGCTGGGGACCCCGGGCTTGGGGACCCCGGTTCAATAGATAACCTGGACGGCAGTTCTTTTTCGAAGTCGTAGTGTGGCTGTGTGACTTTAGGATTACCGAAAAACAATCGTAGCGGTTGGGCGGGCGTCTCCTTCAACTCGAAGACAAACTGCCGCGCCGGAGCACTGGCCTGGATCGCGGTTATCGAGAGTGTCGGATTGCTGTAATCGGTGACCAGTAGACGCAGCTTTTGTGCATGCTCCT
>CAZVHN010000812.1:0-12916 GCA_964626895.1 uncultured Chloracidobacterium sp.
ATTTCGGCTTGTGAGTATTCCATGAGAATTTTTGATTTTTGATTCTAGATTTTTGATTCCAGACTTCAGATTATTTCAGATCTGAGATCTCAGATATCTCAAATCTAAAATCAAAAATCTAAGATCCCCTCGTCCTTCTAAGTTATCAATTCGCTCAGCAGCAACAAGAACAGAAACAAGAAAAACAACACAGCTGCGACAAGCACGAAGCGTAAGCTCGGATCGTATGCAGCTTCTTCAATCACCGAGCTGGAAATCCGGCGGAACTTCTCAACCCGATTAAGCCCATCGTCTTCAATCACTTCGCGTGACGGAGGCCCGGCGTGGTGAACCATGCCGGCAGTTGCTTGTGTTGGCTGTTTACGGGGACCGGAGGGAGAAGTCGATACAGCGGTTGGGGGGGCTGCCTTTTCAGAGTTTAATGGCTTGCTGGGCGCCGATCTTGACGTGTCCCCGGTTAACTCCGGAAGTCCTGAGCCAGGCGTTAGCGCCTCGGCATCTTTGGCTTCGTCCGCGTCCGACTTCAGTGTCAACTTCTTGCCGCATTGGGGGCAAAAACTTGCGCGTACCCGAATGGATAAGCCGCAGAAGAGACAACGACGGGCAATCTCGGGCTCAGGCATAGTAGGAATTTCGAATTGCGGATTTCGAATTGCGGATTTTACAGCGTCCCTTTCGAATTCCGAAATCCGAGATTTAGATTCCTTATTCTTGAAAATTCGAACTCCGAAATTCGCAATTCGAAATTCAGATCCGGTGCATCGCATTAAAGAGGTCTTCTCGCTGCGCGTAGATTCGGACTCCTAGTTTCTCGCCTTCCAGTCTCAAACGTTCTTTCAACTCGGTTGCGCTTTCCCGTGCGCGCGCAGTGTCTGCGATGATCACCATAGCAAACTTTCCCTGGACTACTGTTTGATTAATGTCCACGATGCTGCAATCGGCTGCTGCCAGGATTTGTGCTACGGCGGCCACAATACCTGGATGGTCGACGCCGAAAACTGAAATGACCATGCGGTCTGAAGAGCCTTCGCGCGACTGAGACGAGATGCCTCTGGTTGTGGGGAACGATTGCGAAGTAGCGTGGCTGGGGCCGTTGGTGCCGAGGAATGGTTCGACCTCGCGGTAGATGTCCGTGACTAGTTGCTCGACCTCTTGCTCTTCCGCTCCCCCACCCAAACGGCTATAGACCGCCCGGGTGATTCGGTAAATCAAATCTTCATTGGCCACTGCTTACATTTCCAATTGCCGATTGCCAATTGCCAATTTCCGATCTTTAGGAAGCGACGAGTGACCTCGAACGTCCTTTTTTTTCAATCGTCAACCGGCAATCGCCAATTTGCAATGCTTTCACGGTCTTCCGTTATCTCTTACGAGTTCCTTGGCGGCGTCGCGCATCTCCTCGGAAACTGACTCTTGTATATCAACTCGATCGACAATGCCGACGACCGCGGCTTCGATTGCCATGTCCTGGTTTCCGATTGCCGAGCGCGCCGCTTTTCCGTAGGCGCACATGACCATTTCGCCGGTGCCGGCTCCCAACCTGTCGGCAACCACGACGATGTTGCGCGTGGGCTCCTTGTCGAGGTCGTAAGGATGCACAACCAGAAACCGGACCCCTTCGAGATCCGGCGATTTCTTGGTAGACCAAACGGTGCCTACGACTTTACCGAGAAACATCAGTTTCGAGTTCCGAGTTTCGAGTTCCGAGTTCAGATGACCGGGGCTTCGACTTACTCGAAACCCGAAACTCGGAACTCGAAACGCATTTAGGCTTTAGCGAAGACTTCGCCGGGCTCGCCAATGTCGCGGGCAGCCGGCGTGATAATCGTCTTCGCGTTGATGTAGATCTTTTCACCTTTCTGAATTGCGCGGCGCACATCATCCTCGCTCACAAAATCTACCACGCTGCGGCCATTGCTGGCTGTGGTCGAGGCCCGAACAGAAGTCGGATCCTGGCGACCGGCGCGCTCGCCGTGGTCTGGCCGCGTCCGGCTGCTGGCTCGCGCACCTGAACTGGGACCGGAATACATACTCCCGGCTTCGGCTTCAATCGGTCGCGGCGGCGACGACTGCTCAAGTTCCTCGGGCCGGCGTCCAGCCAGGAATCGATCCACAATGGCCGCAATCTCTTCGCGATTGATCTTACCGCCGCTCGCGGAAACTACGGGTTGCCGACTGGGGGCCGGACTACGTGTTGGCTGTGCGGGTTGACTGGTTTCCCGGGCCGCTACGGCGGGTCGACTGCTCTTTACCGGCCTTGTTTCGAAAGCAACGCGCTTGATGTCCATTAAGTGGAGAGGCGACACATTGTCAGAGGTAACGTTTCCGCCCCAGGAGCCGCAACCCAGCGTCATCGATGGTGGCAGCGCCGTGGAAAATCCAATTGCACCATGCGTCGCCGGAGTGTTGACGGTTATTCGGGAAGCGGGCAATTCGCTGCCTACTCGGACCGCGACCTCACGCGAGCGTGTGTGAAGACCCGCGGTGTGGCCCATGCCGCCATACTGTAGTACTTCCTTGCTTCGTTCCGCTCCCTGCTGGGTTCCATCCACGACATAAAAGGCGAGAATCGGGGACAACTTTTCCATTGACAACGGATACTCACGTCCCACTCCGCCCACATCGGCAATTATGCAGCGAGTGCCCGGCGGCACACCAAGTCCTGCCATCTTCGCGATTACTTCCACCGACCGTCCCACGATAGCTGGATTCAAGGAGCGCTGCGGCGTGGCGACAATCCTGGCGAGTTGATCGGCTTCTGAGTTGGAAAGAAAATGTCCACCTTGTGCTTTGAATTGTTCGCGGACCGCTTTCTCGATGGATGCGTCACAAATAACAGCCTGCTCGGAAGCACAAATCGTTCCGTTATCGAAACACTTACTTGTCAGAATATCCTGTACCGCCTTGGGCACATCAGCCGTCCGCTCAATAAAGCTCGGAACATTTCCCGGCCCGACACCGAACGCCGGCTTACCCGAAGAGTAGGCAGCGCGTACCAGGCCAATGCCGCCAGTCGCTAGAATCACGGCAGTCTGCTTGCTCTTCATAAGGGTTTCGGTACCCGCGATAGTAGCGGTGGTCATGCAGCCAATTGCCTCGGCCGGCAGTCCTTCCTTAACACCTGCTTCTCGCATCACTCGTGCTGATTCACTGATACAACGGGCTGCGGACGGATGTGGCGACAGCACGATCGCGTTACGAGACTTGACGGCGATGAGTATTTTGAAGATGGCAGTGGACGTGGGGTTGGTTGAGGGGATGATTCCGGCTACTACTCCGCGTGGACTGGCGATCTCGACTACGTCTTTCGACTCGGACACAACGCCGACAGTACGCAACCCGCGGAAGTAGTTCCAAACATCTTCGGCCGCGAAACGGTTCTTCTCTCGCTTGTCATCGGCAACTCCATAACCAGTCTCTTCGACGGCCAAGGCTCCCAATCGAGCTGCCTCGCGCAGTGCGGCCCGGGCCATTGCCTCACAGATGCGATCAATCTTAGCTTGATCAAAGCGGGCCACCTCGCCCTGGGCCCTGTGTGCCGCTTCGACAAGATCGCGTGCCTGCTGGACCGAGACAAGATCTTTATCCTCAGACATACGAACCTCCCAACAATTGCCAATTGCCAATTGCCAATTGCCGATTGCCGATTCAAAGCGAAGCGAGCGGTTCTTCAATTGGCAATTGGAAATCGGCAATCGAAGACTATCGCGCGCGCTCTTTACTTGACTCCCGTGCACCAGCCTGGAGCGATCGACCCTGTTCACCCTGTCCGAGCTGCCCTCGCGCACCACCCTGCAGCGAACGCTCATCGGGGCTCAGCCCGGTCTTGCCGTCCACTGGAAGAACGCGCTCGACCTCTGCGTGCGGACGCGGGATTACGTGGACGCTGATCAACTCGCCCACTCGCCGAGCAGCCGCCGCTCCGGCGTCAGTTGCGGCTTTTACTGCACCCACGTCTCCACGAACGAAGATAGTTACGTAGCCGGCGCCTATATATTCTTTTCCAATGAGCTGGACGTTGGCAGCTTTCACCATCGCATCTGCGGCTTCTACAGCTCCGACGAAACCTTTGGTTTCCACCATTCCAAGCGCTTCTAAAGGCATTCCTGTGTCCTCACTTTTTCTATTGTAGAAATTAAAGGCGACTGATTCGGATTACTGCCGTCAAGCTATCACCGCAGGCGCGAAGAATCAAGAGACGCCATTCTTTTGGAGGAGCATGAGTTTGACACCGTTTAGCATCGCAAGCTATATTGCGCCTAAGGGTTAAGTTGGTCTTACATATCGGCTAGAGGATGGGAACGATACTGCGGAAAACCGATCAATCTCCCTTCTCCGCAGGGGCATCGTAAACGTTACAACCAACCGAGCAGGCGTATGGGCTGAAGCGGATTGGTAATGGCAGCTACTATTGGTGAACAGTTGCGACTCACGCGCGAAGAGCGTGGCATTCCGCTCCGAGAAGTTTCCGACGAAACACGCATCTCCATTCACTATCTCGAAGCCATCGAATCAAACGACTACAAACGTCTGCCCGGCGGAATCTTCAACCGGAGTTTCGTGAAGGCTTACGCGCGCTGCATTGGGTATGACGAGAAAGAGGCTGTCGAAGGATACTCGCGTTACATCCGCGAAAGCGGTGACCCCGGCGACGATGTTGCAACCACCCCCTATCATTCGAAAGTCTATACTGACGCGCCCGCGACCCGCTCTCCGATTCTGACTGTAGTTCTGGCAATACTAATCCTGGGCTTGTTGACTCTGGGGGCACTTGCCGCGCTGCATTGGTATCAGCGCCGCTCGGCGGTGCTACTTCGCTCGACTTCGCCATCAGTGGCTTTGGTGAACATCAGGGCGGATACGCCGGCCACGTCCAGGCCCGTCGTCGATTTGGGTTTTTGGAAAGCTGATTACGAAACTGTCCTGCAATAGTATTCGTGTCGACCGGTGTCTTGTGCCGAAAGGCGCACTGCCGAAGCTTGTGCGACACCTGTGCTCAACTCTGGAAATAATGGCGACTGCCCGCTCCGAAAGTAGCGGGCAGTTCTGTTTCGGAGTACTGGTGCGGTTTGCGCTTGTTGGGAAGTACCTATCAATTACAGAACCGAGGAGCGGTAGCGACCGGGTCAGTTGCGCGACCGTCAACCGAGGACAAAATTTGGTTTCTTACGACTTGAAGGGTATCGCACTAACCCGGTCGCTACCGCTCCTCGGTTCTGCGATTGAGTGGCAATGCCTCTCGATTGTAAAACTGCATCAGTACCTGTTGCGGCCGCGGCTTATCTAAATTACGAAATTTCATCAAGGAGTAGTAAGCACCATCATGATCTCGGCTAACATTCCCGAAGGCCTTACTTTTGACGACGTCCTCTTACTGCCCGCGCGTTCTGACGTGCTGCCGTCTGAAACCGAGACCTCGACACAGTTCACCCGCAATATCAGGTTGCAGATCCCGCTCTGTTCCGCGGCCATGGATACTGTAACCGAGGCGGCGCTCGCCATTGCTTTGGCCCAGCAGGGCGGCATTGGTGTCATTCATAGGAACTTTAGTATTGAGCGTCAGGCGGAGGAAGTGGACAAGGTAAAACGATCTGAATCAGGAATGATCGTAGATCCGGTGACGATTCGGCCAGACCGGCCCGTGCGCGAAGCTCTGCTGGTGATGGAGACGTATCACATCAGCGGTGTGCCGGTAGTAGATGAAGACGGGCACCTCGTCGGTATCATTACTAACCGCGACTTGCGCTTTGAAACGAGGTTCGACATTCCTGTTTCCGAGGTGATGACTAAGCAGCCCCTGGTCACCGTTCCCGTCGGCACTACACTGGAACAGGCGAAGGCGGTGCTACAAAAACACCGCATCGAGAAGCTGCTCGTGGTTGACGATGACAAACGGATCAAGGGCTTAATCACGGTCAAAGATATTCAGAAGGCAATCAAATACCCGACGGCCGCCAAAGATGACCTGGGCCGTCTGCGAGTCGCGGCTGCGATCGGAGCAACGGGAGATTTCCGCGAACGCGCGGATGAATTGGTAAAGGCCCGAGTTGACTGTCTGGTCGTGGACACGGCCCACGGTCATTCTTTACGTGTAATCGAAGCTGTTCACGAGATAAAGCGTAGACATCCGAACACTGATCTGGTCGCCGGAAATATCGGCACTGCCGAGGGAGCGCAGGAATTGATCGAGGCCGGAGTAGACGCTATCAAGGTCGGCATCGGTCCGGGATCGATTTGTACGACTCGGGTAGTCACCGGCGCCGGGGTACCGCAGATCACCGCCATCCAGTCGTGTGTAAGAGCTGCGCAGGGGAGTGGAGTTCCAGTGATCTCGGATGGCGGCGTGAAATTCTCCGGGGATGTAGCGAAAGCCATCGCCGCGGGCGCCGACATCGTTATGATTGGTTCCCTTTTTGCCGGAACGGAGGAAGCTCCCGGCGAAGTGATTCTCTTCCAGGGTCGTTCATTCAAAACATACCGAGGCATGGGCTCAATTGGGGCGATGCGCGAAGGCTCGCGCGACAGGTACGCTCAGGAGATGGCCGAGAGCGAGGCGAAGCTCGTTCCCGAGGGTATCGAAGGCCGCGTTGCCTATAAAGGCACTATCGCTGAGATGACGACGCAGTTAGTGGGCGGGTTGCGTTCGGGAATGGGCTACACAGGGTGTCGCACAATCAGAGAATTTCAGGATAAGAGTCAGTTCATTCGCATCACTTCCGCCGGCCTGCGCGAGTCGCACGTTCACGACGTGATCATCACGAAGGAAGCGCCCAACTACCGGCTGGAATAGATAGAAGCGTCTTGGTGAGGTGACGGCAGCCTTTGTCGGGAGATTTGCAAGTTGGGAAGGTGGGCAAAGCGAAGCGCGCCCCCGCTCCAGCGTAGCGTCATCAACTTTGTTTTTCTTCAAGACTACCCCGGACCAAGCCTTCCTTGAGATCAGCGGTTTTTCTAGTTAGCGGATGGCGCTACGCTGGAGCGGGGACGCGCTTCGCTTTGCCCACCTTCCCAACCTGCAAATCTCCTGGGTTGAAATGGCACGGCGAGCATTAATCCGACACCTGTCGGTTCCATCTGCGCCTTTCACCGCTGGTCTTCTCGCAACCCTTTGGTAATTCACTGGTGAGAACACGTCTAACACGGCATCCTATTTGCCAAGTTACTAATACGGCAAATGACCACTCGCAAGGCAATCCTGATTTTCAATCCAAAGACGGGGCGGTACGCATCGCGAAGACTGCCGGCAATCGAAGATATCTACTCGCAGTTAAGTTCAGAAGGACTCGAAGTAGAATTGGTGGCGACCAGCGGGCCGGGCGATGCGACTCGGATCGCCGCTGACGCAGGACGCCAAGGCGTCTCCGACGTAATCGTTTCCGGAGGCGACGGAACGATCAACGAAGCGCTGCAAGGCTTGGTGGGTACGCCCGCCCGATTGGGAATCCTGCCCCGCGGCACTGCCAATGTGCTCGCTTGCGAACTCGGCTTACCGCTTGACAGCCGTCGCGCTGCCGGCGTGATTGCGCGTGGCCAGACGCGGCGTGTTCATGTGGGTTGTGCGGTTGACGAAACTAGCGGCTCAAAAAGATATTTTCTGTTGATGGCGGGAATCGGCCTCGATGCCTCGGTTGTGCGCCGGGTGGATCCCGGTCTAAAGAAGCGCATCGGCAAGGCGGCCTTCTGGATTTCTGGATTAAGTCATCTTGCAGACTGGAAGCCTGCACCATTCAAAATTGAAGTAGATGGAGAGTGCCACACCGCGACGCTTGCCACGATCGGCAAGGCGGCCAGCTACGGCGGCGATCTCGCGGTCACACCGCGCGCTCAACTCGACCAACCCGATTTCGAGATCTGCATCATCGAAACCCACAGCCGGCTACGTTATCTCTATCTACTCTCACACGCGATGCGCAGTGGAATGCCCCCTGGCCGCCGTGGCGTTCACTTTCTTCGCGCGACGCGGGCGCGAGCAACCGGTGAAGCGGCAGTACAAGTAGACGGGGAGTTAATTGGAAGCCTGCCGATGCGGTTCGAGATCGCGGCTGAGTCGATCGAAGTGATCGTTCCATAACGTTAGGCATCGGGGAGTGCCGTGGTGGGATTGTAGGGGTGTCCCTCCGTGGCCACCCCGAGTCCCGGTGATGACTGGATCTCGATAGAGGTGAGTGGCAGAAAACGACGGGCGGCCACGTGGCCGCCCCGCTCGTTTATTCAGCGTAAGGACAAAGACCTCCACTCACCAAGCTCTGCTCCTAAACCCGCAAAGCCTCCATTCACGCCAACGGGTGCCCACGGCGGGACACCCCTACAAGTTTTGTCCTCTCAGCCATGCCGCGCGCAGCGCTTTCTGGCCGACGGTCGCATCTTTCTTTTCTTCAATCCGATACTCGAAGCGATCCGCAGCGCCGAGCAAAAGTGTAGTCTGAAGCGTTCGGCGATCGCGCTTAAATGAAATCGTCACACGATTGCCTTGTTTGTGGCGGTTGAGCGTGCTCAGCCAATTCTTGCTCGTAACTCTCTGCCCACCAATCGTGAGGATCTCATCGTCGGGTTGGAGTCCCGCATCTTCAGCAGCCGTTCCGTTAAGGACATTCCCGATAATAACCGGCCCAGGATCCGAGACGTTTACGGTAATGCCGCCGCTATAGGGTTCGCGTTCCGGTTGTCGAACCAGACGCAAGCCTACATAGCTCAGCGCCTCGTCGTAAGGCGGCACGTCAAAGCTCCGGACGTGCCTCGCAAAGAAATCGTTAAAATCAATTCCCGCAACCTCCGACACGACGCGCTGAAAATCTTCGGGACGGTAACCGCGTCCTCGAAGATAGTAGGTAGCGTTCGGACTGTTCAGATAGAACTCGTCATACATTCGCCGCATCACATCGTCAAGCGACTTCTGACCATCAGTTCTTCCCCGGATTAAGAGATCCAAGACCAGGCCTAACAGCTCTCCCTTGGGGTAATAGCTGAATGAGGTGTTAGCCAGATTTGTGAGTTGGATGTGTTGGGCCCGATCGATGAAGGGCGCCGTGAGCGAAGACTCCTCCGCGCTCATCAGCCGGCTTCCCGGAGCATTTTCAATGTTGTTGATGGTCTCGCCCTCTCGACGCAGGAAGCGCGACTCGTCCCAAATTCCCGCGCGCTTCATCATCAGATGGCCGTAGTAGTTCGTCAGGCCTTCGGCTATCCAGAGGCTGCGCGTCTTTGCGGGTCGAGTGAAGTCCCAGGGACCGAATTCGATTGGTCGCAAGCGCTTTACATTCCAGACATGAAAGAACTCGTGGGCCACCGTGCCCAGCGTGCTCTCGTACACCCCCGGCTCGGCGAGCGCTCCAGGCTCAATGATCTGCGTTGAGGTTAGGTGTTCCATCCCGTCGCCGGAGCGATCGTCGGCAGCAAAATGTAGCAGGAAGGTATATGAATCGAATTCCGGCGGACCCCACATCGCTGTCTCGGCCCGCACAATCTTTTCAATGTCTCGCACCAAAGCCGCCCGCTTGCCGCCTTCATCTCCGAAAGAGTGGACCATCACGTGGTATTTCTTCCCCTGCACCTGAAACTCTTCTCGGCCCCAGTCGGGAGCAATTTCCGTTGGCGTGTCGATCATGATGTCCCAATTCGGAAACTTCCACTCGCGCTGATCGGTCTGTTCCATCCGGCCATTAATAATTCGCCACGCGGATGGAGGGTTGATCACTAACCTAACCGGGTCGGACTTGTGATTGACGATGTACATGAAGATGGACGCGCCATTGAAGTTTGCATGGCGCGGGTCGAGTTGTGACAAGGTGCCGGAGAGGTCGTTTCCGAAGACCTTGTACGTGATCGTTAAGCTGCGACTATTCATCGTCGGAACGCGCCAGGTCTGGTCATCGACCCTCGTAACTGGACGATTGGCCCTGTCACAAAGAGACGCGGGTGGACAGATGCCGGCAGTCGCCCGAAACTCCTGTACGTTCTTGGCGAAATCGAATACGGCATAGCGGCCCGGCGACCACTTCGCCATCTGGAAATCGAACGACTCCGGAGCGCTCTCCGGCAGTTCTACTTCTATTGCCACTTCGAAGAGATGCGACTGCGGGCGCGACATTGAGAGACGATAGGTTATCGAACGCAACGGCTGCTGAGCTACGGCAACCGTGCCCAGCAAAGCAAGCAGCAACGAGAGTAGGGCCACACGTGAAAAGAGCCTGGGGTAATAGGAATTCATGAAACCGGACTCCAAGTGGACGTGAAAAATAGAGGGAAACAGTGGCGGATTATGTTCGTTTCCTAGTAGGCTGTCAAAACTCGGTACTGACGCGACGTAGTAAGGAGCGACATGGGAGAGATGAGTCAAGGAGCGCCGGAGGCGCGGCAGAAGGTAGCCAGGGGCAAGCGGCTTTGCGCGCCGCCCCTGGTTTAGGTCAATATCAGCACCCGCCCTGAAGGGGCGCAAAGAACGTTGCCCAACCTGAACCTCTCGAGACAGTGAAGCTGTAGCTCGACACGATACGACCAGCGCGATATCTGTTGATGCTGCTACGCCCCTTCAGGGCGCGTTGAGTTGTTGGACTTGATCCAGGGGCTCCGCGCAAAGCCGCTCGCCCCTGGCTACCTTCTGCCGCGCCTCGGCGCTAGTTGAGTCGTGGCGCTATGCCGGCTTCAATCCCGCGCTTGCGTGGCCTGCGCGTGTTGGTTTATTAACTCAACATGCTTTGACTCCAACGACCTAAGACCAAGATCTAAGTCATGCCCCCAACCGAACGTCTCTACTATCAAGACTCTCATCTGATCGAATTTGAAGCGCAAGTGATCGCCAACAGCGAGCGCGTTAGCGGATGGACTGCCGTTACACTCGATCGCACGGCGTTTTACCCGACGGGCGGCGGCCAACCCAGCGACACGGGCACGCTCAATGGCTTGCGTGTAGTCGAGTGTATCGATGATGCGGAAGAAGGCGTGTTGCACGTGATTCAAGGACGGGCGCCGGAAGTGGGCACAGTCGTCAAAGGGAGAATCGACTGGCTGCGTAGATTGGATCATATGCAGCAACACACGGGGCAACACATTCTCTCGCAGGCGTTCGTCACACTCTTCAACGCACCAACTCGCAGCTTTCGCGTGCTGGATGAGTCTTGCGAGATAGATGTGGACCTGGATAATCCGACCAGCGAGACTATCGAGCGGGCGGTGGAACTTGCCAACAATGTGATTTGGGAAAATCGGGTGATTACCACCAGTCATGTAACCTCGCAGGAGGCCTCCAAACTGCCACTACGTAAAGAACCCGCGCGCGAAGGCGATCTACGGTTGATCGAGATTGAGGGATTCGATCTCACTCCATGCGGCGGCACGCATGCCTATCAGACCGGTGAAGTAGGGATGATTGCCGTGCGTTCCTGGGAACGCGCCAAGGGGTTGACGCGCATTGAGTTTGTTGCGGGCCTGCGCGCACTCGCAGACTACCGGCGTGCCAATAAGAGCGCGCGGGCCATTGCCGGACTGTTTAGCGCGGGGCGAGCTGATACGCCCGAGCTGACGGCGCGCATGATGGAAGAGAACAAACAATTGCACCGGCGTGTGCGCAACCTGGAAGAGATTGCTGCCCGCTTTGAAGCCGAAGAGCTACTTGCCCGAGCTACCGCGGCGCACGACAACGTGCGAATTGTTAATGAGGTTTTTAACCACCGCGACGCCGAATCGTTGAAACAACTGGCGCTCAGTTTGATTAGTCACTCGGCGACAATCGCCCTGCTCGGCTCGCGGGACAAAGATGCTGCGCGCCTGGTCTTCGCTCGATCTTCCGACGCACCTGGCGACATGAATGCGTTGATGCGCGACGCCTGTGCAATGCTCGATGGACGCGGTGGTGGCAAACCCGATCTGGCTCAAGGCGGCGGAAAGAATGTTGAGAAGCTTGCTGAGGCGATTGCGCAGGCAGCGAGAGTCGTGCGAGGAGAGTGATGCGCAAGTTGCCAACTGCGGGAGCGTAGCGACGCCTCTGCTACAGAACCGGGAGCGGTAGCGACCGCATTCAAGAAACGCTCTGTTCACGGCACAATTTGATAGATGAGTTCCGCAGTGATCGGAGGTGAGGAAGGTAGTTAAGGTCTGCCTTATTGGACTCGACTAGAACGCTGGACTAGTTGAGTGCGGTCGCTACCGCTTCCGGTTCTGTAAGACGATGCGGATGCTAAGCCTCTCAATTGAAATCGACTACACCTGTCACTGGACCTATCTCTTTGAGCTACCCAACCTTGAATCAGCATCTTACCCATTAGTAATGGTAAGTATGGCAAGTGGTAATAAGCCGCCCCATCAGCCAAGCCTGTAGCCTACAGCCAGATAGTCCGCTTGACACTTAACTTCACGCTACCTAATATTCTCTTCGGCGTGGGGCAGTAGCTCAGTTTGGCAGAGCGCCGCGTTCGCAATGCGGAGGCCAGGGGTTCGAGCCCCCTCTGCTCCACCAATAACCCCGCCGCTTTCAAATACTTACAGCTGCAGAATTAACAGCCCTCTTTTTTGCTTGGGACGCCGTTGTGACGTCGCTACTGGAAATCTATTTAGCGCGGTATCTAGTTCACGGTGGCGCCGTGCAAGAACTAAGACAATACCTCCCTGTGCTTGACATGAAAGCCTCGATGAAACGACGGGCCGAAATCCTGCAACGCGGAGGTCAGAAATTGGATATACCTGCGGTTCTGTATGAGTTAAGAGTGCCAGGCATGTGAATTGCGCAAACTGTAACGTGGAGGGTCAGGCTCTTAGAGATGTGACGACATTGCCAGCCCCTCCGGCATAGACAGCGTCGCGGTTACTGGGATCGATTGCTAATGAGTAAGTCGGCACTCCGAGGCCGCTGCTGCTCGAAGTAGGATTTGTGAGGGTTAGTTTGAGCTGACGTGGGCTGGCCGTAGTTTTCCAAACGGCGCTC
>CAZVHN010000813.1:0-9283 GCA_964626895.1 uncultured Chloracidobacterium sp.
CTCTGGTTCATATTCTGGTTTGTGGGTACGATCTTTGGCTTCCATGCGGTTTTATACACACATTAGCGCCAGGACCAGATTGATGTTTTTACGACAAAAGGCCCTCCTTGTGAGGGCCTTCTTTCCATTGCTCGCGGAACATGTTGCTGGGCAACAGTCGTGCTGCTTGGGTTGCGCTGTGTTGGGAAGCAGCCTCTTCTCCGCGATTAATCACCAATATTAACGGAAGACAAGGATGAGCCACCCTGATATCGAGAAAGATTATTATTCCATTTTGGGTGCGGGGAAACTGCGTCGCAGGATGAGATCGAACGTCTCTATAAACGCCTCGCCAGGCGGCATCATCCCGACCGCGGCGGCGATGCGGAAGAGATGAAGGCGATCAACGAAGCTTACCGAGTGCTCGGAAATGCGGCCACAAGTCGCGCTTACGACTCACGGCACCAACGGAGCGATGACGCTTTGAGCGCGGTGGAGGACGCTTTGAGCGCGGTGGGATCACCTTTGTCTCCACCTTCAGCACTACTGCCAGATACGGTACCTGGTCGGCTAGTCGGCGCGTTGTTCTTTCTGCTGGCCGGACTGGTGTTTCTTTTCCTGGTGAGAATTTATTACATCAGATTCATGTGGCCAATTCTTCTTGCCGCTATGTTCGTTGTTATCTTCGGAGTGTGGAAGGTCCATGCGGTGATGGCCTTTGGACGCAAGAGTGTTGCGCCATCACATCCCGTGCGACGCTACGTATGGGTCCAGGAACTTGCGTTCTGGTCCATGGTGTCCTTCGGCGCTTACGGCATCTTTCTCCTGATGAGCGCGATTTGAAAAGGCAAATCAGCCGCGTTTTCTTTTTCTGAGGTTCAAGACGACGCCCGCGTGCGAGTGTCTTAACCATTGGTAGCGGGTGGGCAGCGATGCCCATCCTCTAGACGTATGGACCCACCCGCTACCGGAGCTGTCAAAATTAGAATCGGTCAGGGATACTACTCAACATAGGGAAATTCGCAGGTTGGGAAGGGCGGTTTACCCCCGCTGATGCGTTACGCTCAAGCCTCAATGTGTGTTTTCTCGTTTCCTGAACACTCCCCGCCATGCCGGGCTGACAATCGGCGGTTGTGTGTTACTAACGCAAGCGGGGGTAAACCGCCCTTCCCAACCTGCGAATTTCTGTCTCTTGAGTGGTATCGCAAAAGCAGTTTCTCGATTTAGAATCCTTTACGAAAGGAACGATTCAATCAATGAAGCCCACAACCAAGTCTTCCCTCGTGTCCGCCTTACTGTATTGTCGGCCGTTATTCGTTCTGCTCGTGTCTTGTTTGGTGACGATGTTCATGGTTCCCGCAACCGCGGTCGCCCAATCAAAAAGCAACCCTGTCGATAAGTTTGCGCAGATGGATGATCTACTCCCAACGCCGACCGCGTACCGAACAGCGTCGGGAGCGCCGGGGCGCGGATATTGGCAGCAGCGCGCCGATTACGACATCAAGGTTGAGCTTGATGATACAAATCAGCGTCTGTCGGCTTCAGAAACGATTACCTACTTCAACAACTCGCCCGATCCGCTTTCCTACCTCTGGCTCCAACTCGATCAGAATATCTGGGCGAAGGATTCGGAAAATCTCTCCACGCAGGTCGCTCCAAGCTTTGAGCGTGTTCCCTTCTCGACGATTGACAACCTAATCGCGAGGCGTGAGTTTGAAGGCGGTGAACGCATCACCGCGGTGCGCGATGCGAAAGGCGCTCCGCTGCCTTACACCGTGGTTAGGACTATGATGCGCATTGATCTGCCGCGACCGCTGCCGCCGGGACAATCCACCGTCTTCTCCATCGATTGGAATTACAACATCAACGACGCGCGGCGGATCGGTGGTCGCACAGGTTACGAATACTTTCCGCAGGACAAGAATTACCTTTACGAAATTGCGCAATGGTTCCCGCGCATGGCCGCTTACTACGACGTTTACGGTTGGCAGCACAAACAATTCCTGGGTGCAGGTGAATTCACACTTGAGTTTGGCAACTATCGTGTCTCCATTACCGCGCCAGACGATCACATCGTGGCTGCGACCGGAGTGTTGCAAAACCCGCAAGTGGTCTTAACTGCAGCACAGCGCCAGCGTCTGGAGCAGGCGAGGGCTGCGAAAAGTCCCCAGTTTGTGGTGACTCCAGATGAAGCCAAGGCCAACGAGTCGCACAAACCCACTGGTAAGAAGACCTGGATCTTCGCGGCAGAAAACGTGCGCGATTTCGCCTTCGCTTCATCGCGAAAATTCATCTGGGACGCCCAGGGGCATAACGTCGAAGGCAATCAGGTGATGGCCATGTCGTTTTATCCGAAGGAAGGCGAGCCACTCTGGTCCAAATATTCCACCCAGGCCATCAAGCATACCCTGACAGTTTATTCGCGCTATACGGTTCCTTATCCCTATCCGGTCGCACAGTCGATCAATGGGCCCGTGGGCGGCATGGAATACCCGATGATCTGCTTCAACGGTCCGCGTCCGCTGGCGGACGGCACCTATTCAGAAGGTACAAAATATTCGTTGATTTCGGTCGTCATCCACGAAGTTGGTCACAACTATTTCCCCATGATTCTTAATTCCGACGAGCGCCAATGGACTTGGCTGGATGAAGGGCTGAACTCGTTTGTGCAGTATCTGGCGGAGCAGGAGTGGCAGGAAGGTTATCCTTCGGGTCGCGAGCCGAGATTCATAACCAACTACATGAAGAGCGAGAATCAGGTTCCGATCATGACCAATTCGGATGACGTCCTTCAGTTTGGCGAGAATGCTTACTCTAAACCCGCGACGGCTATGAACGTTTTACGCGAGAGCGTGCTGGGACGGGAGCTCTTCGATTTCGCTTTTAAGCAGTATGCGCGGCGTTGGGCGTTCAAGCGCCCGACACCTACGGATTTGTTCCGCACTATGGAAGATGCCTCTGGCGTTGACCTCGACTGGTTCTGGCGCGGTTGGTTTTATACGACTGACTACGTCGATACTTCGATTGAGCAAGTGCGTCTCTTCACACTCGATACGATGAATCCTGACGTCGAGAAAGCACGCCGCGCAAAAGAACGCACTGAGCAACCTCAAACGCTTTCACAACAACGCAACAAGGCAATACCGAAGCGTGTTGACCAAGAGCCTTCCCTGCGCGACTTCTATAACACTTACGACGAGCTGGTGGTGACGGCCCGGGACCGCGAGGAGTATCAGAAGTTTCTTGCGACGCTGACGCCGCGCGAGCGTGAGTCGTTACAGGCCGGCACGAACTTTTATGTGGTTGACTTAAAGAATATGGGCGGTCTGATAATGCCGGTTATTCTGGAGATCGAATACGCCGACGGCAGCAAGGAAGAGTTGCGCATTCCCGCTGAGATCTGGCGTTACAACAGTACCGAGGTCTCAAAGCTGATCATGACGCCGAAGGAGATTCGTTCAATCACGCTCGATCCGCATTTAGAAACGGCTGATGCCGACATCTCAAACAATTATTTTCCACGCCGACCGGTAAGGATGCGATTCCCGATCTTTCGAGACCAGCCGGCGCCGCCCAACCCGATGCAGCTTGACCGCAGGCAGCATCCAGAGAGGCAATCCGTACCGTAAACTGTTTCGACTCTGAGCTGCGGAGGTTTGATTTTGGGCTCACCTTAGTGCACTAGTTGAGGTCTCCTCGGCGAGCTGTTTGAAGTTCAACAACTGCCTGCGCATCATGATCAAATCTCCCAGGGCAGAAGGTTGCACATTTACCCCTCACTCCTGGTGAGGGACGTGAGGCAAGCCGAACGATTGACAATTTACCAGACGGTTGCGACTACTCCGCTGCTCGCTATCTGCGAATCGCGAGTCAGTAGCGTCGCCTTGGTCCGCCGCGCATCGGCGGCGATCATCCGGTCGTGCATTTCCGTCACCGCACTACATGCGTCGAAGTCGAGCGTGTGAGATGGGTAGAATGGCAGCAAGACAAACTGCTTGCTTTGGGCCAGGCGCGCATATTTAGTCCGGAAGTCGAGTGGCCGGCCTTTCTTCTCATTCAAGTAGTAGAGTTCGGCTATGACGATGGCAGGTATGTAGATCAAGGCTTGGCCGGCGTCGGCTTCATCGAAGGCTAGGCGGGCATTTACTCCGAGCGCCGGTGAATTGATGAGGTACCAGAACAGCGCGTGAGTGTCACTGACGTAGAAATTCATCCGACAAACTCATCTCCGCGCCATTCTTTCTGCCACTCGCCGCGAACCTCTTTCAACTCTGCGTCAACGTCGAAGCCGTCCGAAAAAGCGTCGCTCCAATCGCCGCGCAATGATTGCGCCTTCTCTGGTGGCTTCTCGCCATTGGACTCGGCCAAATACTCAGCCAACGCATCCTTTTCTTCGGGCGTCAGATTCAGGGCCAGCTGTTTAATGTGTTCCAAGATGGTCATTGGATCGTCTCCGAAATCGATATCTCTTTATAACACATTTGCGCTGTGACTCGACGTGTTGCGGCCGTGTCAACAACCAATACTTTCAGCGTGTGTCAGTCTTTCTGAAATTCGTATAGGTAGTGATCGTGTTGGCTGGCGAGGTCAGGAACTGGAGTGTCTGTCAACGCACGCTTAATCAGCGGATCGGAGGTTCGAGCCACGGCTCACCATTTATTCTCAATTCAGTAGTTTTAAGTAGTGAAAGGCGGCAGGTCGCTCAACCTGCCGCTTTTCGTTTGTGGATTACACCCGAAGGCTCCGCAGGTGCCGCGTTTCGGTTGACAGCAGCGCAGATCGTTCTAGGATTGTGAAAAGTAGCCACTTCTCCGGGTCCACGATTGATGCGCATATCGCTCGCCAGTTATTTAGACGATTTCCTGTTAAGCGGTAATGAAACTGCGTTCGCTCACAGACTCGGGTTAAGAGTCAAGCAGTGGTCGTATAGCGACATTGCGAAGACTGCAATGCAATTCGCCAGAGAACTGGAAGTGCGAAGGATCGAAAAAGGTGATCGCGTTTTGCTTTGGGGCAGGAATAGTCCTGAGTGGGTTTGCGCATTTTTTGGATGCCTCCTTCGCGGCGCGATCGTCGTGCCGGTTGATGTTCAGAGCGACCCAGGATTCGTTAATGGAGTTCAAGCTCAGGTTGAGGCAAAGCTGGCGCTCTGTGATACTGCCACTTCAAACCTGATCGACAAAGCTATCCTGGTGATCGAGCTTGACGAACTAGGGTCGCAGGTCGCGCATCATTCCTCAAAACCTTATCTCACAACCGAAAACGCTAGCGACGACACTGTGGAGATCGTTTTCACCTCAGGGACGACGGCTGAGCCCAAAGGCGTGTGCATCACCCACCGCAATCTCATAGCGAACCTGACGCCGCTGGAGCGGGAGATTAAGCGGTATCTAAGGTGGGAGCGCCTCGTTCATCCGATACGTTTTCTCAATCTGTTGCCTCTCAGTCACGTCTTCGGCCAATTTATGGGCATCTTTGTGCCCCAGCTTCTCAGGGCCACGGTCTTATTCCAAGAATCGCTGGTACCCACTCAAATCATAGGGACGGTCAAGCGTGAGCGCGTCTCGGTGGTCATTTGTGTACCTCGCATTCTCGACGCAATGCGCGACAAGATAGAACGAGACTACGAAGCACGCCAGCGGCTCGAGAAGTTTCGCAGCGCCCTTGAGGCGGCCGCCCGGTCAAACTTCGTCGGGCGTTGGTGGAGGTTTCGCCATGTCCATCAAATGTTCGGATGGAAGTTCTGGGCCTTCATCTCAGGTGGAGCAACCATCAATCCCGACACGGAAGAGTTCTGGCAGCGGCTTGGCTTCGCCGTGATTCAGGGCTACGGCATGACCGAAACTGCCGCGGTAATCAGTGTCAACCATCCGTTTAAGAATGTACGCGGCTCGATCGGAAGAGTACTGCCGGGTCAGGAAGTGAAACTGGCGGAGAACGGCGAGATTTTGGTACGCGGCGAGAACGTGTCGTCTGGATATTGGAAAGGTAACAGAGAATCAACCCGTTCAGACGGTTGGTTTCGGACTGGGGATGCAGGCGAGATTGATAAGCAAGGAAACCTCTATTTTAAGGGTCGGCAAAAAGAGGTAATTGTCACTTCCGCAGGGATGAACGTCTACCCGGAGGACCTTGAGCTTGTGCTCAATCGTCAGCCGGAAATAAAGATGAGCACTGTCGTGGAAATAGACGGACCGCACGGGCCTGAACCTCTGGCAGTTTTGATACTCCGAGACGAAAAGGCGAGTGCCAGGGCGGCCATTGAGCGCGCCAACGAGTTACTCGCGCAACATCAGCGGGTTCGTCGCTGGGCCGTTTGGCCCGAAGGAGACTTTCCGCGGACTACGACCCATAAGGTTCGTAAGCAACTCGTAGCAGAACTGATGAAAGTCAGGCTGGAGGTCGCGTCTCACGCATCAGCCCAGTCGTCTTCGCAGGTACAATCTGCAGGACTGGGAAAAATTCTTTCCCGCATTAGCCCCGGCGTACCCGAAAGGCTGGATCCTGCTGCGAAGCTCGGGTCCGACTTGAAGCTTGACTCACTTGGCAGAGTGGAGCTCTTAAGCGCACTTGAAGAGCGCTATCAGGTCGAGATCGATGAAGCTGCCTTCACTGAGGCAACTACCCTTGGTCAGGTGGAGAAACTGATTCACGAAGGCCAACCCAAGGAGGCGGGGCGCTATCCCTACCCGCGTTGGCAACAGCGCTGGCCACTCAGTTGGCTGCGCATCCTGCTGCTTTATCTGATTGTGCTGCCGCTGACCCGGCTTATGGGTCGGCCCAAAATCATCGGCAAGAATCGCCTGGACGAAGTCCGCGCGCCAGTAGTGTTTATCTGCAATCACGTTTCGATCGTGGACCATGCTCTGGTGCTGCTTGCGCTTCCGGGAAGCCTTCGAAGGAAGACGTCAATTGCCATGGATGGCGAATTGCTACGCGAATGGCTTCATCCCGAACGGACGGCTGGACTGATGACTCGCGCGCGTTACTTGGTCCAGTATGTTCTGGTGGTCCTCTTTTTCAACGTGTTCTCCATGCCTCAGAAGAGTGGCTTCCGGCAGAGTTTTGCATTTGCCGGCGAACTGATGGACCGCGGCTATAGTCTTCTCGTCTTTCCAGAGGGGAAACGCACAGAAAACGGCCAGATCAATCGCTTCCGGCCGGGCACCGGATTATTGATTTCAATGCTCGACGCGCCCGTGGTACCACTGCGGATTGATGGCTTGTGGGAACTAAAGCAGGCAAGCAAACACTTCGCCCGGAAGGGGCAGGTCTCGCTGTCTATCGGCGAGCCGTTACGATATTCGTCACGAGATAAACCGGAAGAGATTACTCGAGATTTGGAAGAATGTGTAAAGGCCCTACGAGCTGGTACTGATGCAGTTTGACGAGCAGCAAGATGATCGGAGGCTGGCAATCTCTCGTTGCAATGACATGAGGTCAGTACCACCTCGCGGTAGCGGGTGGGTTCCGCTCGCATTTTCGCGGTCCCGAGCTCCGAATCAACCACCCACCCGCTACCGCGAGGTGGTACTGACTTCATGCCACTACGGCTATCGTGAATTGGCATGCTTAACTCTAATTGCTCAACGGATCCAAACTGCATCAGTACCTACGAGCTTAATAGTTGTTAGTAGCTTTGTTTAAACCTTGAAGTGCCTCTTTATGTGGTCGGACCGTTCCATGTTACTGCTGCTATTGCTCCTGTTATCAATGGTCGCACCCGTTGCCGCGCAGGCGCAGGCCAAAGACGGCGGACTGCCGACAACCAAAACTACTCCCCGACTCGAGGAGCTGCGGATCCAGGGGTCGGAAGCTCTATTCAATCTTGACTACGACGTTGCTCGCCAGAGGTTCAAAGAGCTTACCCGGTTGTATCCAGACGATCCGACTGGTCCACAGATGCTCGCCACGACACTCTGGCTGGAGACGTTGAATCAAGCACGCAGGCTGCAAGCAGCCATTTACAGCACGCAGTCGTTCTACTCGAAGACAGAAGACAAACCTGATCCGCGGCTGACTCAGGACTTCAGCGATCTAACACGCGAGGCAATTCGACTTGCCACAGCCAGATTGCGACTCAACCCTCGCAACCCGCAGACGCTCTATGCACTCGGTGCCACTGAATCTCTGAAAGCCTCGTTCGCAGCGACCGTGGAGCGGCGTTTTATGGCCGCTCTGCGTCACGGCTCAAGCGGTGTCGACAGGCATCGCGACGTGATAAAGCTGGATCCGAACTTTCGTGATGCTGAGTTAACCATTGGAATGTATAACTTCATTGTGGGCACGCTGCCGCTGCCCGCAAGAATCCTGGCAGGCATTGCCGGGGTCCGTGGCTCGAAGAAACGCGGAATTCAGACGCTCGAGCGGGTCGCGAAAGACGGACACTGGATGCGCGATGATGCCAAGGTACTGCTGATTGCAATTTACAAGAGAGAAAAAGATTTTCCGAAGGCGTTAGCCCTATCACGAGAATTGCACCAGAAGTATCCGCGTAACTATTTGCTTAGCCTGGAGACAGCGGACACTTTGGTTTCGCTGGCAGCGCTCGATCGTCAGGAACGAAGGACTAAAGAGGCTGAGACCCTGGAGCGCGAGGCACTAGACACTTTCGAGAAGCTGTTACACGAGCGCTCTGAGGCAGAGGCCGGCGCGCGCGCGCTGGACCTCATCCACTTTCGCTATGGTGAGGCTCTTCTCCTGATGGGCCAACCGGTGCGCGCCGCAGAAGAGTTTTTAGCCGCCACGGCCGTGAGGCGTGCAGATGCCGGAATGGTCTCAAGGGCCCACCTTCTGGCTGCTCAAGCATTCGACCTGGCGGGCAAACGAAACCAAGCGTTGGCCGAGTATCGCATAGTGCTTTCCCGGCCGAGTGTTTACGACTCTCACGACCAGGCAAGGCGCGGACTAAAGAAGCCATACAAAGGACAAACGCATAAGTAGTGCTAGGTGCCGGGCAGATCTCACTCAAGAACACATTAGCGGGCGTTGAGACATTTCTAACCCAATACCTAGCCTAACCCTCGCCAAGTCGGATAGAATCTCAATCCAAATTGGGATTTCGGATTGCGAAGTTCGAGTCTAGCCCAGTCCCCCATGAACTCGACGCTTTCTCCAGGTACAAAACTCGGCCGCTATACTCGGCAATGCGCCACAGGCAATCGAGTCATTGCAGCCTGCCAGCCGCGCGAAGCCGCCGCCGAGTTCTGGCCGCAATACGACCGCTGGGCGGCGAGGGAGCAGAGGAAAGACGCACCGACACGGCTTGCGTTCGGATCCGCGCTTCGCAGATCTGGAGCGGCGC
>CAZVHN010000814.1:0-2335 GCA_964626895.1 uncultured Chloracidobacterium sp.
TGGAGAGTGGTTCGTCAAAAAGCAATAGTGCCGGCTCGATAGCAATTGCGCGCGCAATGGCGACCCGCTGTTGCTGACCACCGGAAAGTTCGTCGACTCTTCGTTTCTCGTAATCGGGAAGCTGGACCAGTTCGAGAGCGCTGGTGACGCGTTCAGTGATTTCCGCCTTGGGTTTGTGCCGGGCCCGTAAGCCGAAGGCAACGTTCTCAAAGACGTTCAGGTGAGGGAAGAGTGCGTAGTTTTGAAAGACCATGCCGAAGCCGCGACGCTCCGGTGAGAGATTAGTAATGTCCCTGTCGTCAAACTCGATGGTTCCTGAATCGGGTTTTTCCAGCCCGGCGATCATTCTGAGCGTAGTTGTCTTGCCACAGCCTGATGGACCAAGGAGACCAAAAAACTCGCCCCGCTCAACATTGAGAGACACATCGGCGACGGCAGGCGTCAAGTCGAAGCGTTTGGAAATGTTCTCGAGGGAAAGGAGCCCCATTCTGTTCTAGCCTCTGCTTGAACATGCCTGAAAGGCATGAAGTTAGTAGCCGGGGGCAACGCCCCGGTAAGCTGACGCTGAGTTTCGACCCTGAAAGGGTCGCACCTCAGCGAAAACCAAATGACCCCGACGGAGAATATCAGTTGTGACACCGTGCGACCCTTTCAGGGTCGGGCGCCGTTTGCAGCTTTCCGGGGGCGTTGCCCCCGGCTATTGACTGCGTCCCTTTCAGGGACAAGATGACTGCGTCCCTTTCAGGGACAAGAATTTCACCTGTTCCTCCCGCGAATCTCCGTGTCCCAGTAGCGCAGCCATTCATTTCCTTGTTTACGTAGCAATTCCCAATCGACTGACATGCGGTTAAAGGGTTCATTCATCCACCTGGGCAGCTGCGCTCGATCGATGTCAGTACGAACGGGAATGCGATAGTAAGTACGTGCGGCTTGAATTAGATTCTCCGGGGTGGTCGCAAACTCATAGAATCGCCGTGCCTCTGCTTCGTTTGGAGCCCCCCGCACGATAGCGATTCCATCAGAGATTACTGGTGTGCCGCTCGCAGGAATCACATAAGCGAGAGGAAACCCTCTCTGCTCTTTGTAGATCCACACGTCCGGTAGATTCCACAGACTGATAAGTCCTTCACGGCGAGCCAGCTTCTGCATTAACAACGTGCCATCCGCCGTGTATTCATGGACGTTGGCATCGAGCCGGCGCAGCCAATCATAACCCTTCTCGGGTGAACCGGTGTCTTTATAAAACCGCCAGATCATGGCGCCAAAGATGGCCCTCATGGAATCCGAAGGATTCGGATTGCGAATCAGGACCTTGTCATGCCACTTGGGATCCAGAACATCGTCCCAATCACGGGGAGCATCCTCCGGCCGCACAGCCTCGTTGTTGTAAACGATCACTTCGGGCGTTTCGTAGATTCCGTACCAGCGATCCTGCGGGTCGTGGTTTGAGGCCGCCACTTTGTCCGACCAGGTGGGACGATATGACGCCAGGAGGTTCTCGTCAGCGGCCGTCTGAAATGTGGTGTGGGCAGCTCCCCACCAGAGATCCGCCTGGGGCCGGTTGCGCTCGGCGCGCACGCGCTCCAGGATTTCGCGCGAACCCATATCGAGAAACTGCACCTCAGTATTCGGATGCTGTTGCTTGTAGCGGGCGATGAAATCGCGCAACTGGGCCTGCCCGTGTGGGGTGTAGATCAGAAGCTTGCTTGCGGCTGGGGCACTGGAACGGTTGCAGGAGATCACTGCGGCTAAAAGGCAGAGCAGGGTCAGTGCCAGGACAGTCTTTAGCGACATCGATTCTTCCGCGACAAATAATAGTGACGTGCTGGAAACGGCCCATGCTAGCACACAACTATTTCCGGCAATATCTCATCTGTTCTTGGTCTGTGATAGATTCGCAATGGAATACGCTGACAACTTCATGACGGCATCAGTAAAAAGAAGAATCGTGAGGGCCGGTGGGTGGGGTCTGGTCAAACGGCTAATCAAACCCATCCCGATTATCGGTTCTATCTTCGCCGTTGCACTTGCCGGCTACGAAATCAAGAAGAAGGGTCTGCTGCCGGGGGCCGTTCATGTAGGTCTTGATATAACGCCAGTTGTGGGTACGGCTAAGAATGTCATTGAAATCTTCACCGGGGATTGGATTCCCGATAAGCCATCTGAGAATTCCGCCGCCACCAACCCTCCGCAACTAGCCACCAACACACCTGAGCTAAAAACTGCTGGAAGGTAAACGCGGCTGGCTCGGCTCTGTTGGAACTGCTGGTGGTGAGTGCTGATCCATTGGCTACCGCAAATGGTTCTGTGTTGAGTGGCTTCCTGCGGGGCTGAG
>CAZVHN010000815.1:0-8852 GCA_964626895.1 uncultured Chloracidobacterium sp.
CCACGGTTAACCATGTGCCTTTCTTAATCAGGAACAGAGCAACTCCCAGTTGCAGAAGCCAGTGCCAGAAGCCCAGGAGTCCCATTGCCCATTTGCCCAGGCCCTTTTGAAATTGGCCCCCCATCGTGACGGCTGCGTAAATCAGGAGAGCAAGGGATCCGACCACTACCGTCACAAACACTATGTCAGAGACCAGATAAGCCGGCAGATTACTCTTTCCAAACGCCGCAAGACCAACGGCTAAACTCGCCAGCGCGGCCAGGGCCAGCATCCAGATGATCGCGTAATCCATTCCTCCAACTTTCCTCTTGGAAGCCTGCTCAAACAACCAATCGCTATAGCGAACGCTGAACACAACTGAAGCAATGGCCCAGATCAAAGTAAGTAGCACCCAGAGGCTGCTGCCGAAGGGCGTGATGAATGCCCGATACGGCATTATTAGCAGGACTCCGAGAGCGCCAAGAACAACGTTGATTGCTAATGTGGGCCAGAGGGCCCAATTCACTTTTCTCGTAACTTCATCGGCGGCTTTTTTTGTCGGTCTCTCTGTGGCGTCCTTGGGCTTGGCGGCCCGTTTCTTCACTTCATCCTGCTTTTTGTCCAATGCATAAGCTTGTTCGGTCTTATAGAAAGTGAAGCCGATGATCACCACGGTGAGCACAAGCATCACCGTACCTATCCAGTAATCTCTGGGCCAGGCTACCGAGCACTTACCCCAGAGGTACATCGGCAGAGTTTCCACACACTGCTGGTCTTTCGGGAAACTGGGCGTCCACGGGGCTTGCGATATACCAAGCTGTTGCGAGAAGCCGATCGGAGTCTCCTCCTGCAACTTCTTGTCCATTAAGACCGTCGATACGTATTGCTGGGAACTCGTGATATTGAGCCAGGTGAACGGCAAGAAATTGTGGATCGCGGGACGGCTGCTCTCACCGGCGATGGCTGCGAAGGCAAGCACCAGCGCGATGACTCCGCCGAGCACCCAGATGCCCCCGCCGCGGGCCACCTTAATGGGATTAAATATTTCAGCGGCGACTGCACGGCGAGACCGATTTTCAAGTGGATAGAGGGCCTGCTCCTTGATCTCATCGCCGTAAGTCGTGGAAGGATGGTGAAAGGCGCCTCCCAAACCGGAAACGACCGAAGCGTAATTTGGTGCGCTCGGGGCGGCCGCGTGAGCCCTTTTTGAGCGTGTGTGTTGCGCGCTCGTGGAATCAGGCCCCCAATAGCGGGCGTACTGGTGCACATCGCCGGCGAGATCCAAACGAATTTGATTTGGCGCCAGGTCTTTTTCGCCCTCTTCCCATTTATCTTTGGGTAAAAACGGGCGCGGCAACTTGAGTTGATAAAACGCTTTGGAAGACTTCTCATCGTCGCGATCGGCCAACTTGCCGAAGACCGTGGTGGGCGCGCTCGTTGCCACAATGAGTTTCTCGGGCATGGGACGCTTGGGCACGCCCAGGAAAAAATCTCGCTGCCGCTCGTCTATCTTTCCCACTTCCGTATCCAATCCCCAAAGTTGCCATCCGAAAGGCAGACGTAACGCCAGGTAGCTTGTCTGCTGCTCTCTTTTGAATCCCGGGATCATCAACTGAGGAGAGGAAAGATCGCCGTCTGCGTAAATCTTGTCCTCGGGACGGCCTTTCAATGGGAAACGGAATTGTCTCCTGAACCCATCCAGCATGTCGTAATAGTCGTGATTGCCAGGGATGCCAAATAGCGGGCGGCGATTTTTCCTTTCTTGCAGGGCCTTTTCCTCGTCAATCTTCTTACTGGTTTTAAGGTCGTCTTCCAGATCTTGATACGCCCAGGAAAACGGCGTCTGAAAGCGAATATGAAGACTGGCGTAATCAGATAGATGATAACTGGTGTCACCTCCCACAAGCAGGAACTCGCCCCGTGGCATTGGCACCAGGGTGGTGCGCTCGTTGTTCACTTTGTGGTCCAGATGGACCTCAGCATCGCTGTCATCAGGCATCTGCGGCCACAGTTCTTTTACCCAGAGATTACTCAGACAAAGGTAGGCAATGCTATAAGTGGCCGTCATGCCATCGCCAGTATCGGAGATGTAGTCAAACCAGAACTCACCCTTCTTCCGCCAAAACTTTTCGCCCGCTCCATCAGCATCAGCGCTGGACGTTTGATTCGTTTCTAACCCATCGCGCTGGTACATCGTTTTCCACGCCAGGTCTGCTTCCTGTTGATCCTCCGCGGGAAATACCTTTGCATCCATCCAATCACGAGCGTCCAACTTCGTTCCGAAGGCCGTGTATAGAAGTATCCACTTGAGGCTGGCCATTAGCTGTCTGCCCAAGAGCCAGGCGACAGGAGGCTCAAACACTCTGTCCTTTTTAACAGATGGGGGTTGTTGATTTGTCATGAGGCGCCCTTTCAAAGGAATTTAAGGGTTTGCTGACGGCGACCGGCGAGATGCCGTCTCGAAGGTTGCGATTTCGCGACCGGAGACTCGCGCTGATTTCAAAGCTTTAGACGAACGTCACTTCTTGCCGCCCAGAGATAACTATGCCAATCCTATAACAGTGCCCTCCGAGGCTATTGATGTGAGACTGAATGAATTCCGCGTCGTGCCGGGCGCAGATTATAACCATTCCCACGCCCATGTTAAAGGTGCGATACATCTCCGCTTCAGGGACATTTCCGATTCTTTGCAAAAGACTGAAGATAGGAAGGACTGGCCAACTGCCTCTGCGGATTTCCACAGCCATGCCCTCCGCCAAAATGCGCGGGATGTTGTCGGTGAGTCCGCCACCGGTTATGTGAGCAAGACCTTTGACTACTCTCTCATCAAGCAGTCCATCCAAGGCTCGAAGGTAACTGAGGTGCGGTTGTAGCAGCGCTTTCCCTACCGTTGTACCCAGTTCGTCAACTTCCGTATTCACCGTGTAGCCGGCCACTTCAAGGAAGAGTTTACGGGCCAGTGAATAGCCGTTGGTGTGCAAACCAACAGAGGGGAGCGCGAGTACGACGTCGCCGGCGGCGATGCTCTTACCATCGATTACTTTCTCACGATCGGCGACGCCGACGATGAACCCGGCCACGTCGTATTCTCCGTCATCATAGAAGCCGGGCATCTCAGCGGTCTCGCCGCCAAGAAGGACGCAACCGTTTTCGCGGCAGCCATTGGCTACACCTTCCACAATTCCAGCTACAACATCGGGTGAGAGCTTGCCGGTGGCTATGTAATCCAAAAAGAACAGTGGCCGCGCGCCCTGGACGAGAATGTCGTTGACGCAATGGTTAACCAGATCGCGTCCAATCGTATTGTGCACGCCGGTGAGAAAAGCAATCTTCAGTTTGGTTCCCACGCCGTCCGCGGAAGCAACCAGGACGGGGTGATCCATCTGCGGGAAAGCGCCGTCAAACATTCCGCCAAAGCTGCCAATTTCGGAAAGTGTTCTCTCATTGAAAGTTTGCCGCGCAAGTTCCTTGATCTTCGCGGTCGCGCGGTTGGCGGCGTCGATATCAACACCGGCGTCGCTGTAGGTTATTGGCTTGCTCATTCGTTAATCGTGAATCGTGAATCGTGAATCGTAAATCGTGAATCGACTAGTCCGACTCTCGATCAACCAAGCTTTCTATTTACGATTTACGATTTACGATTCACGTTCTTCCTATTTACGATTCACGTTCTTCGGGGGTGGTCCAAAGTCTCCATAAGCAATGAACCCGGCCCGAGACGAATCGTCCTTCTGCGCCAGCCGCCCCTCCCATAGATCGCTCTTGGCTTCTTTGGCTGTCGCGATCCTGTAGTCGTTTTCTTTACCTCTGGTGGTGATCGTGATCTCTCCCTGCAAGTCTGTTCTGTAGAGTTTCACACCGGCAGCTTTCAGACGATCCAAAACAATTTGTGCCGGATGGCCGTAGCGGTTCCACTCGCCACAGGACACTATCGCCACGACAGGTTTCACGCGCTCGAGAAAGTCCGCCGCAGTCGCATACTTGGAGCCGTGGTGAGAAACCTTGAGGATGTCCGTCTGCAGATTGAGATCTTTTGTGAGCATTCGGTGCTCGGTTTGTTGTTCCGCATCGCCCGAAAGCAACATTGAGAAATCTCCATAGTCCAGCCGTGCCACAACCGAATTCGCGTTCGGTTCATTGCCGCCGGCTTTCATTTGTTCTTTGTTGAAGAACGGTTGACTGGGAGCAAGTATGGTAAGAAACGCGCCGCCGCCGAGGTCGAACCTCTTTCCCGGTCCTGCTTTTTCGTAATGGGCGCCGCTCAGGCTTACCGCCTCCTTGTATTCCTCGTAAAACCTGGTAATCGAAGCTTTCTTGTCCGGTTTTTTCGCTACCGGTTTCTTGTTGCTTAGCACCTTTGGGGCTGGGGTTGGAGCGGCGGTGGGCACCCAACCCAGGGGCGCGAGACCATTGTCAATCACATTCAGGACCTTGGTTACTTTCATTACTTCATCAGCCGCCCCCATATGATCCGGATGAGGATGAGTGGCGATAAAGTAATCGAGTTGCTGCACGTTGTAACGCTTGAGCGCATCAAGTACTACTTTGCCTTTGCCTGCATCGCCAGCATCAACCAGCACTGCTTTTCCGGTGGGCGAGATAATCAAGATGGAATCGCCGTTGATGGGACCGACGTCAAGAATATGAACCTGCAACTCGCCACCTGAGGGCGGCGGCGGTTTCGTCTTCCACCAGTTAACGACAAAGTCTTTGCCAAAATAAACCGCAGCGCCAATAACAAGTGCCACGACAGCAACCGCGCAGCCACAACCTTTCGTTGCCCGCCCCACTAGTCCTCCCTCCCCGTCCGTCACTCACCCTAAACAGAACAGGGAGCGGTAGCGACTTGGTGCTGCTGCTCAACTCTTTGGAGTGCGTTGACAAGCGCAGCGCGACACCGCTTTGGATGTATCGACCGAGAAGCGAATCCAAAGCGCCGTCGCCGCTTCGCTCTGCCGGCGCACTCCATAAAGTTGCCAGGTACCAGGCCCACCAGGTCGCTACCGCTCCCGGTTCTGTTCTTTGAGGTTAACCGTCTCCTAAAATCACCGACTCATGCTCGCGTTCCCAGATCGTTTCAGCAGTTGGGGTGATCCGAGTCGGATACTTTTCATTCCAGCAGGCTACGCAGGAGGAATCAGCACTGATGCCGGTCGCTTCGATCATGCCTGCGAGCGAAAGATAACCCAGCGAATCCGCCTCGATGAACTTTCTTATCTCCTCGACCGACATTTGCGAAGCAATCAAATCAGCCTTGTTTGGCGTATCGATGCCGTAATAGCACGGACTGATAGTCGGCGGGCAACTGACGCGCAAGTGAATTTCTTTGGCGCCCGCCTCCCTCACAATCCTGACAATCTTTTTTGAAGTCGTTCCTCGAATGATCGAATCGTCAATCAACACAACGCGTTTACCTTCGATCAGACCCCGCACCGGATTCAGCTTGATGCGCACGCCAAAGGATCGGATCGATTGCCGCGGTTCAATAAACGTCCGGCCCACGTAATGATTACGCACCAGGCCAAACCGAAAACTGATTTCGCTTTGCGCGGCGTAACCAATCGCCGCCGCGGTTCCAGAATCCGGCACCGGCACAACGATGTCGGCGTCCGCCGGCTGTTCGAGAGCGAGACGCATGCCCATGCGATGTCGCGATTCATTGACGGATTGGCCATAAATCAGCGAGTCAGGCCGCGCAAAATAGACGTGCTCGAAGAGACACATGGAATGCTTCTGCGGCGGCAGCGGATGGGAGGATCGCAGCCCGTCTTCATTGATGACGATCATCTCGCCTGGCTCGACATCGCGAACATATTGCGCATCAATCAGATCGAAAGCGCAGGTTTCCGAAGCCACCACCCAGGCATCTCCCAAACGTCCCAACGCCAGAGGACGAAACCCGCGCGCATCGCGGATGGCGATTAACTCGGAAGGTGTTAGAAAGAGCATTGAGAATGCGCCTTCCGTCTTGCGCATCACTTCGGGAATCGCCTCCCGAACACTGGCTGCCCGCGAACGCGCCACGCCATGGAGGATCACTTCCGTGTCGGACGTCGCCGAGAATATCGCACCATCTTTTTCCAGTTTGCGTCGTTCTTCGCGGGCGAAAGGAAGGTTGCCGTTGTGACATACCGCAATCTGCCCGTGCTGACAGGTAACCAGGAATGGCTGCGCTTCCCGGATCGATACTTCCCCGGCAGTGGAGTAGCGAACATGCCCGATGCCGCTGGAACCAGGCAGCCGATCGAGTCGCGACTGATCGAACGCCTCGGCGACATGTCCCATGGCCCGTTCGAGTCGCAATTCAGAGCCGTTCGAACTGACAATGCCGCAAGACTCCTGACCGCGATGTTGGAGGGCATAGAGCCCTAGATAGGTTAGCCGCGCGGCATCAGCGTGGCCGTAAATCCCGAAGACACCGCATTCGTCGCGAAACTTGTCCAGAGTTATTTCGCCCAATTAGTTCGTCCTGATATCAGTCTTGCGATTACCCCCTGAGCTTACTTCGCATTCCGAAAGCTTTCAACCTGTCGAAGCTTGTGCAGTGAGTCTATTGAAATCGATTACACCAGTCGTCCGAGCTAATCTCTTGGAGTTGCACAGCCTTGAACTAACAGGTTACTCAAACGTTGGGACCAGTAGTAACTTGTCATAACTGACCTCGCTACACAACTAAATGACTTCTGAGTACACAAATAAGTTTTGCTTCGGTATCATGAAATCGAAGTCGATTGAAATGCTCGGGCGCTGGAGACCACCTCGAGCGATTTCAACTATCCTCGGAAAGGGGTAATACTGATGAAGCAAGCGCTGCCGCTCGCATTCGCTCTCGCACTGACGGCAAGTTTGGTGGCCTCGGTCGCAGGCGGAAATGCGCACGTTCAGAACAATGCCCCCCGCGCGAGTCAGAGCACCACTGCGGCGGCAATCTACTCCAGGAGATGCGCCTCGTGCCACGGCAAAGATGGTAGAGCAAACACCTTCAAGGGAAAGTTGCGATCCGCCCGCAACCTTACGGACCCGCAATGGCAAGTCGATGTTAGCGATGAGCGTATCTTCAACTCGATCACGAATGGCAGGGGCAAAATGCCAAGTTATGCGAAGAAGCTATCCGAGGCGGAAATTAATTCTCTTGTTTCGTACGTTCGCGGCTTGAAGAAATAGGTGGCAAGCGTTCACAATCACGTTACGTCCGCGGTGTTCGACTTAGACCAAACGTGTCCTGGTAACTTTAGGCAGTGACGACTCCGGGCATCATCTTCCGGCTGGTGACGCTGGTGCTGCAAGCAGCTCTGGTGCTCGGGCTTTTCTCCGCCGGTTGGCTGATATATCGGAGGCTACCCGCTCATGTAGCAAACTCGACCGAAGAACGAACGAGCGACGCCCTGATTCAGCTAATCATGCGGCCGGCCCCACAAATGGCCGGTGTTGCGCTGGACGTGCCGGTTGAATTCTATCCGGTGGATATTGTTGCGGTGCACCATGAATACTTCACTGAGCGGCGCGCCGGCAAGCGTTTCGATGATTTTCTGACTGAGCGCATGAATGGCCGGCGGCCGGTCACGGCGCGCCTCGACCAAAGCGGACGGGCGCTGGTGGCTGTCAGTCCCGGCAACTGGTGGGTGCACGCGGCGCTTGCTGGTGAAGAAGATCTTGAATGGCGGCTGCCGGTAAGTGTTGCCGGGCCAAAACAGACGATTGAACTAACTCCCCAAAACGCCTACACGCGCACGAAAAGTTTCTAGTAAGGTGCCGGGTATCGGGTGCCGGGTGCCCTTCTTATGAAAGCCCTGCGAGTCGAGAAAAACAAAATCGCCGTTCGCGACATTGAGTTGCCGGAGCGGGGGCAGGAAGCTATTGTGCGAGTGCTGCTTTCCGGAATCTGCAACACTGATATTGAGATCACGCGTGGCTACGCCGGCTTTAAGGGAACTATTGGTCACGAATTTGTGGGTATCGTCGAAGATGCTCCTGGTGGCAAGCTGGTCGGTCAAAGAGTGGTGGGAGAGATCAATGCCGGCTGCGGTGAATGTGAACTCTGTCGTGCGGGCGATCCGCGCCACTGCCCCAAACGGACCGTGCTCGGAATCGTAGGACGTGATGGGGCCCACGCGGAATTCCTGCGGCTTCCCCTCATGAACCTTTTGCCGGTGCCGGAGAGAATTGCTGACGAACACGCAGTATTCGCCGAGCCCCTCGCCGCAGCCTGCGGAATTTTGGACCGCACGCCAGTTACTAAGGATAAGAATGTGGCCGTGATCGGTGATGGCAAGCTAGGTTTGCTCTGTGCGCAAGCGATGGCTTTAACAGGTGCGTCGGTTCTGCTAATCGGTAAGCATCCGGAAAAACTGCGCATTGCCGAACGACGCGGAATTGAGACAGCTCCTGCCCAAAACGCAACCCTTAGAAAACGTGAGTTTGATGTGGTCGTCGAAGCCTCGGGCTCGGCGTCGGCCTTTAAGACAGCCGTCAGTCTTTTACGGCCGCGCGGCGTGCTGGTTCTCAAGTCTACTTTTCATGGCACTACCGAGATACATGCGGCGACGATTGTAGTCGATGAAATCAGCATTATTGGATCACGCTGCGGGCGGCTAGCACCCGCGCTCGATCTGCTGAAAAAGGGCGCCATCGACGTGGATAGCCTGATAAGCGAAGAATACCCGCTGCGAGATGGACTGTTGGCTATGGAACGCGCCGCCAAGAAGGGAATATTGAAAGTCTTTCTCCGGCCGTGAAGGAAGAGACACGGGGACGGGGAGACGCGGGGACGCGGCGAAGGGAGTTCTGCCCCGTCTCCCCGTCTCCCCGTCTCCCCGTCTCCCCGTCTCCCCGTCTCCCCGTCTCCCCGTCTCCCCGTCTCCCCGTCTCCCCGT
>CAZVHN010000816.1:0-3514 GCA_964626895.1 uncultured Chloracidobacterium sp.
TTGTGGGTCGTACAGATCAGCGCCCACTCGCCGCAAACTTGGTAATGGCCCCGCAACAAGAACTTCCGGAACCCGCGTCCCTGCTTGATCTGGCCGAAGACTGGCTCGAGCGGGACGTTCCGTTTGGCGTACAGGCGTCGCCCACGCGTTGTGCGTAGCGTGCGGCACATGCGGTCCGCGACCGAGAGCCCCGTGGGAATCCGACCGCGTGGCGCGGACGTCACGGCCCGGCCATGCGGATGCCGATCCGTAGGAATCAGAGGCCGGCAGCCCAACGCGGTGAGGGCGTGGATATTGTGTTCACTGTAGTTCGTGATCATCGGCAGTGGAGCTGTAAGGAGCACTTAAGCGGCATTCAAGGGGATATTCTCTGGGAACGGCCAAGTCACTGCATAAATATATCCTACCAGTTTTCTGAAAATCACATAGGTGCCTCTGACCGACATCCACCAACGATTTGCATCGTATGTATCATCTGTCCCGGCTATAACTCCAACTTCGATCTCCGGCCCAAGCACCCGCTTAAATAACACAAGGCTTTTCCTTGCATGTGGTCCAATTGTGAAAACATTTACGCCCGTAGTTTTGGTTCCGGAGTCTCTCAACCAGTTTCTCAACGCCAAGGCTGAGGCATAGGTCCGATGCCGTGATATGTTAGGAATAGCAAGCGCGACAATGAGGCGCTTGTCCACGCCCAGTTCTTGCAGTTGGCTGGCTGCAAGCATGGCTGCATTAGTCTGATCAGGATTTCCATCATCCCTGCCGATGGATCCACCAACTGTTATGAGCAGTTTGTACTGTCCTCTCTTGAACTCTTCCGAAGCCTCCCCAATTGCCGAGTGACCAAAGACCCATCCTTCGACGACGAGGATGTTTCCCCCAACGCGTCGATTGATTGCCAGGAAATCGTTAATCGTTAGGACGAAAGCGAGTCCGACAATCAGCGCCGTGATACTTAAGTACGTCAATGGTCTTCGCATGAGTTCGGCAGATATGTCAGAGGTACTTCTTTACAGCGAGATAGGGCAGCAGGAAGATTTCTGCCAGTGAAGGTAATGGATCCCTCATACGTAAACACTGATTCCAAACGTGTATTTCTTAGAGAAGCGATATACGCGCACGGGCTAAGTTGAGGTGGCCCCAAAAAAACAGACACGTGAATTAAGCACTACTCTCTTGCCGTTCGTACTCCTCTGGGCTCCGATAGCCGAGTGCCTGATGTAACCGCTGGGGTTCTACCCCGATTTCACGGACGGTTGAGTTAAGAGTTGTTCCGCCTGTTGCTGCAGTTCCCGTCTCCGCCGCTGTCTCGGATTGTGATGGCGCTCGATATAGTCAAAGATATCGGATCGAGTCTCGGCTCTCGTCTGGTAGTGTTGCCGGTTCACGCGTTCCCGTTTGAGTACCCCGAAAAAGCTCTCGGCCACGGCATTGTCGGCGCAACTCCCCACCGCACTCATGCTGGAGGTCACGTGGTGCGCCTCCAAGAACCGTTGGTATTCCTCGGACGTAAATTGACAGCCCCGATCTGAGTGCAGAATAACCGGAGTGCGGGTGGGCCGCTGCCGTAACGCCATCAGCACCGCTTGGACCACCAGTTGGCGGTCCTGGTAGGGACTCATCGACCAGCCCACCACGAGCCCCGAATACAAATCCAGCACGACACAGAGATACAGCCAGTGCTCAGCCGTGCGAATGTAGGTGATATCGGTAACCCAATTGGTGTTGGGCACGGTCGCGGTGAAGACCCGCTCCAGATGATTGCGGGTCCCCTGGGGACGCACCCCTGAGGGCTTCTTCCGCCATCGCCGCCGCTGCGGCACCCCGTACAGCCCCGCCCGGCGCATCAAGCGCGCCACTCGGTGGCGTCCGCATCGCTCCCCGCCGTAGCGGAAGTCCTCCCAGATGCGTGTGCTCCCCACGACACCATCCTGGTCGGCGTGTAGGGTTCGAATCCGTGCCAGCAACCGCATGCTTTCCTGCGCTCGCGCACTCGGCGGCCGGCTCACCCAGCCATAGTATCCACCGAACAAGACCCGCAAACAGCGGCACATCTGTCGGATGGGAAACGCGTCGCGGCATCGTTGGATCATCCGATACTTCATCGCGATGCTCTCGCGAAGAACGCTGCCGCTTCTCGCAAAAAATCACGCTCCTTCGTCACGCGTGCTAACTCCCGCCGCAGCAGGGCCAGGTTCTCATCCCGCGGGCGACCATTCCCCCGAAACGCCTGCGCCGACTCCTGGCGCAACTCGCGCCGCCAGCGCCCGAGCACCGTCGCCCCCATCCCCAGTTCCGCCGCGATCTGATTCACCATCACACCGGGAGATTCGAGCATCGCCACGGCTTCACGCTTGTACTCTGCTGAAAACTTCCGCCTCTGTCCCATAACACCCCTCCTGGCCCATTAAGAGCCTTAACTAGGTGTCCGTAAAAGTGGGGCAGAACCCACTGCACTTCACAGTCTATAGTTGTCCTTCTTGGCTGACTTGGTCCCAGCTTCAAAGTGCTTTCATCTATCTCCAGTGAAAAGCTCATGACAACTCCCTTCTTCACATACTACGACCTGGGAAACCTATTCTTGTCACCACAATTTCTTCATTAGACCGAGCGTTAATCTATGTTGCTCCGATGAGAATGGTATTTCATAGGGTATCTCTTGAGTGGCACTAGCGGGAGACATGCGTGGTTCCAAATTCGAATGCGAGCTTTCCACCTTTCTCGCTTGCATAGGCGATGCGGGCCCGCCCGCTGCCCTCTCCTTCAATTCGTACGCCGCATTCGTCTTCGACCAGCGTCATCTCAGCTCGTTGTCTCCACCACCGGTTAACCTCCCCAGGAGTAGGAATCCATAGACCATTCTTACATGCTAGCTGGGCGAGGTGGGCCAGCAAACCATTGAACACATCCCACTCGAGAGGTTTCACGATGTAATCAGGATGGATAATGAAATTGATTAGCCCGTGTTTTTCCATAATGATCTCAATTTGGTGTTTCCACAGGTCGATCGAATAGTCGTTCAAATAGTTGAATAGTGCATAGTCCTGGGTGGTAGTGACTGGCAATTCCAAGATGTCTCCCACAAAGTAAGGCATAACAGTGCAGCAACCGCCTCGCTGAGCCTCCAGATGGCCAACATTGGGAACACTCATGTCGTAGGAAAACTTCAACGCATCAAACCACTGTTGATTTCGGTAGAGAACAGCTGCCCTGAATCCAAGCGCTCCGAACTCCATACCATACACATTAATCTTTTCCGCACGAGTCAGAAATTCCTTCCGCTCTCTAAATAGATACCCGTCATGGTTCAGATCGTGTACGGCAATTTCGAAACCTCGCTTCCTAAGCGAATCAAGAAACTCTTTGGTGACATCATAGCGACTCTCAGGCACGACACAGAAGCAGGACTTGATTCCACACGCATCTTCAATGTCCATGACCGCAGTGCAAGAGTCACGTCCTACTTGCGTTTCTACAACGTGGGTCATGATGGCACAGCTCGTTGCCCCATCCG
>CAZVHN010000817.1:0-6085 GCA_964626895.1 uncultured Chloracidobacterium sp.
GCCCAGCAGGACGTGCTGAAGAAATCTTTTCGGCAGTGGACAGAAGTGGAAGTCACAAAGATCCTGAATGATTCGGGTTGGGCCAAAACGCAGGCAATCCGGGTACTGCGCCGCAAGCAAATGCGCTCCGTGGCCGGCCAGGTTAGCGAGGTGCCTACCGCTTCCTCGTCTGACCGGCAAGCTCCATTAGGCGGCGCCGAGGATGCTGTCGATTACAGGTTTACGCTTCGCCTCCGTTCGGCCCGGCCCATTCGGGAAGCGATTGTGAGGCTGGTGCAGATCGAGTCGAAGTATGACCAAATGCCGCCCGAACAGCAAAAGTCAATCGATGAGCAATCAAGGCAGTTATTAGAATGTAGGGAATGCCGCGACAATTATATTGTTAGCGTTGGTTTCGGCTCTTTTAATAGCGAGAACCTGGATCTGGTATACGACTGGTTCAGAGGGCAAACAGTCGCCTCTTTGAAAGGCTATATCTACCTGGCAAATGAATTGGGGCAGCGACGGGATCTAATCAATTTTATTCCGCCCAAAGTCCCGGGCGACGAAGCCTTCTTCTTTTTCGCCCGGCTCGACGAGGATGGCAAGCTCTTAGTCACATCGCGTAACAAAAAGTTGCTCTTTCGGATGAGCGATAAGAATGCAAGCTCAATAACCAATTTCAACATGGACATCACCAAAATGATTCTGGATGACAAGCCGGAATTCTAATGATTGTGGGCCGACTGGCGCCACTGCGCGTGGGCGTCAGTGTGGCATGTACCGCAGCGGGTTGAGGAGATGAAGTTTTCACGGCATTGCCCTCATCGATCAAAAACAGTATCCGCCTGCGATTGATGCTTTCATTCACGCTGCGGCCATTGACGAGAAATACAGGGCGTGGCCCACGTAAACCAAGCAATCGGGTTGATTGAGTTGGATCAGTACCCTCAGGCAGCGCGTCTGCTCGATGCAGAGGTCAAAGCAAACCCGGAGAACATGCGGGCTCTGTTTCAACAGGCTCGCGTTTTTATCAGGCGCGGGCAACTGGACGAAGCGGAGGTAAATATTCGTCGCGTGCTCGCCGCGTATCCACGCGATCGAATGTCTCTGCAACAGCTCGGTGAGTTGTTCGGCGCCCACTACAATCTGATGCTCGTCTTTCGTAAATTGGGAATGAAGGAGGAGGCAAAGCGCGAGAGCAGGATTTTCACCGACCTGAAAGACGATCCGTCAGCACTGCCGCTGGCCAACATGTTTTTGCGAAAACATCCCGAAATGAGCAACGAAGGTGTCTTTTGGCATATTCATGACCTGTCACTGGTGGGACAATAGAAAAGAGATTTGGTAATCCACGGAAATGAACCGTTTTTTGAAAGGCGTTGTCATGTGCAGCGCCGTTTTATTATTCCTTGCTGCTTTGTTAGTACCCCCACGAATTGCCAGAGGCGCACAAGAGCGGAAAAAGTCAGCGCGAGTAAAACGTGTTGAGGAACTGTTCAATCGAAACTGCGCACGCTGCCACGGAGCCGATGGCCGCGGCGATACAGCGCTGGGGACACTCTTCAAGGCGCCGGATTTCACGGATGGCGAGTGGTGGGCCAAGAAGAATGCGAGCAACAGAAGTCTGGTGTCCACTGGGACGCGCGGGCAAGCCAGTATGCCGGCGTTTGGAAAAAAACTGAAGAGGTCCCAGATTAACTTGCTGGTCGGCCGCGTGCGGAGTTTTAGGAAGTAATCCTAGTGTACTCAGCAAACGACTTGATTATTCGCTGCTACAATCAGATAGGCAAAAAATGGGGGAAAGAGATCTTCTATCAAAACTGATCTGGAGTGCAGATTCAATTTCGTATCGAAGAATGATCTCGTTGGTTGAGTGCGGTCGCTACCGCTCCCGGTTCTGTAACGTCCTGGTTTGTTTTCTCGCTGCCGCTGTTGCCGTTTGCGCTTCGCCGCAGAGTGGGCCTACCTCCGTCACCAAGGTAGAACCGCCCTCGTGGTGGGCCGGGCACACCATTAACCCGGTGCGACTTCTGGTGCGTGGGAGGAATCTGCAAGGCGCTCGGGTTCGCGCCACCAGAGCAGGGACAGCAATCTCCAACATCATCGTTAACAAAGCCGGCAGTTATCTCTTCCTGGACGTCCACATCAGCCCCGCAGCGCGGCCGGGATCATATCCGTTGGTCGTGGAAACGCCGCAGGGAAAAGCAACAATTCCTTTTATGATTGGAACGTCCCTCGATCCGCAAAGACATTTCCAGGGCATCACAACTAACGATGTGGTCTATTTGATCATGCCTGACCGTTTCGCCGATGGTGACCAGTCAAACAACGCTCCACCTGATGCTCCTGCCGCCGCCAACGACCGGAGGAACCCTCGCGCCTATCACGGTGGTGACATTCGCGGCATCATCAACAACCTGCAATACCTCAAAGAGCTCGGCGTGACTGCCCTCTGGCTGACTCCCTGGTATGACAACTGGAATGGAGTGAACACGTGCGATAAACCCTGGTGTCCAAACACCTACTACCATGGCTATCACGCAATCGACTATTACGCCGTCGAAGATCGCTTTGGCGACATGGCAACACTGCAGGAGTTAGTCAACCAAGCCCATCGACTGGGACTAAAAGTGATTCAGGATCAGGTAGCGAATCACGTCGGCTCACGCCATCCCTGGGTTGCCGATCCACCTCTCGACGACTGGTTTCACGGCACTCGCGACCAGCACTCCGGCGTTCCCGACGCCGCAGCGCCGCTGGGGTGGAGGTACACGCTGAACAAGTTTCAGAACAGCGTGCTGCTTTCGCCGCATGGGAATCAGCAGGAGGTACGCAACACGCTCGATGGTTGGTTCAGCAACGACTTGCCGGATGTGAATCAAGAGCAGCCGGAAGTGGCTCGCTATGAGATACAAAACGCGCTGTGGTGGGTGGGGATGACTGGCATTGATGGGATTCGGCAAGATACCATTCAGTACATGCCGCGTGCGTTCATTCGCCAACTTTCTGACTCCTTGCACCAGCAATATCCGAAGATGTGGATGGTGGGAGAGGTGTTTGAGCGTGATGCGGCTCACACTGCCTTCTTCATCGGCGGACATGTAGGTTGGGACGGCCTCGATACCAAGCTCGACTCAGTGTTTGATTTCGCCCTTTGGAATGCTTCCCTGCTCGCGTTCACAAACAAACTTCCCATGCACGCCCTGCGCGACCAACTGAAGTATGACGCGCTATACCCTGACGCATCGAAAGTGACGACGTTCCAGAACAATCACGATACGACTCGTTTCCTCTCGCTCGAGGAGGCCAGCCTCGAAGGCGCGATGCTGCACACGGCGTTTACAATCAGCGTTCGCGGCATTCCCCAGCTCTACTATGGCGAAGAGATCGCTATGGAAGGGAAAGAAGACCCTGACAACCGCCGAGATTTTCCCGGCGGCTTTCCCGGTGATCCGCGTAGTGCTTTCACTGCCTCCGGGCGCACTGAAGCAGAGCGCCGGATGTTTGAATGGACGCGTGCATGGATACGTCTGCGAGCAGAGCATTCAGCAATCAGAAACGGCCGCCTTATAGATCTCTTTTATGACGACGACTCCTACGCATTCGCCCGCCAGCATAGGGGCGAAACAGTGATCATTGCGTTCAACCGCGGGGCGCAGGAGAAGAAGATTACAGTGCCCGCGGGAGCCATTAGCGCGCGGGATGGTTCTGAGCTGATGTCTTTACTGGGGGCATTCGGCAGTAGTCGGTTCGCGAACGGCAATGCAACCTTGCTCTTGCCCTCAAGATCGGCAGTGGCTTTTGGAGTCCGCTGAACGTCGGGCTTTGCCGCTTTGCACCTGTGCCGTCCGATCTGCGGGGGTCTGTTGAGGCTGTGTCAAGAGACAATTGCAGAACCTGGCGGTAGCGACTGTGTCAAAACCAAAAAGGGCCTACAGTAATTTGCCGGTCAGGAAGGCGGACCCTGTCCCCGCCTCAAGCTTGAAAGCCACTCAGCAACGCATGGGATTGATGGTCGACCATTTGCGAGCAATGTGATGAAACGCCTTTTGGATTGTGAGAATGAATTGAGTGGTTAGTCTAAACGATTTTGTTTTGCATGTAAGAGCGGGGACAGGGTCCGCCTTCCTGACCTGCAAATTAGCGGTGCTTGAGCCGTCTCTTTGAGATTGGGTTTGTGCTGTTTCGTACCCAACCCGTCGCTACCGCTCGCGGTTCCGTAGTGAGCAGAGATCGACTAAATGAACTTTCCCAGATCGAGCGGCATCCTGCTTCACCCGACCTCGTTGCCCGGGCCGTTTGGCATTGGTGACCTTGGTCCCGAGGCCTATGCCTTCGCCGATTTTCTTATCGCCAGTGGGCAGAGCCTTTGGCAAGTGCTGCCCCTTGGCCCAACGGGTCATGGAGATTCGCCTTACGCTTGCTACTCAGCTTTTGCGGGCAACACTCTTCTGATAAGTCCGCAAAAACTGATCGGGGACAACCTCCTCGATCAGAAGGATCTGGACGGCGCTGCCCCTGGGGCCGGAGAACGCGTCGATTTCGAAGCTGTTCACAAATGCAAGGATTCAATGCTGCGCCAGGCGTTTGCGCGTTTCCCGCGGGTGGCTGATCCAAATCTTCGGGCTGCGTTTGCAGACTTTTGCCGGCGCCACGTTTCCTGGCTCGACGACTATGCCTTGTTTCGTGCCCTGAAAGACGAACACGGCGGCGTGGCCTGGAATCAATGGGACCTCTCTTATGTTCGCCGCGATCCGGCTGCACTCGCGAGCGCCCGAGAGAAGCTTCGAGAACAGATTGAAGCCCACAAGTTTTACCAGTTTCTTTTCTTCAGACAATGGTTTGCTCTCAAGGCCTACTGTAACGAGCGCGGGATCAAGTTCATTGGCGACATCCCGATTTTCGTGGCCGAGGACTCGGCAGATGTTTGGACCAATCCGGACCAGTTCAAATTAGACGAAAACGGAACTCCGATCGTAGTTGCCGGCGTTCCTCCTGACTACTTCAGTGCCACCGGACAGCTTTGGGGTAACCCGTTGTACAACTGGGAGCGCATGCTCGACGACGGATTCAAGTGGTGGATCAAACGCGTGGAGTCCACGCTAAAAGTGGTAGACATTGTGCGTGTGGACCACTTTCGCGGCTTTGCCGCCTGCTGGGAGATTCCGGGAGGCGACAAGACAGCGGAACGCGGACGCTGGGTGGAAGCGCCGGGCAAAGAACTATTCACAGCAATTCGCGCGGCGCTGGGCGAGCTGCCGATTATCGCCGAAGACCTGGGCGTGATAACTCCGGACGTCGTGGCCCTGCGGGACGGATTTGGTTTTCCCGGAATGCGCATTCTGCAGTTTGCTTTTGGCGGCGACACGAAGAATACCGATCTGCCACATAACTACGAACGCAATGTGGTGGCCTACACAGGCACTCACGATAACGATACGACTGTTGGCTGGTTTAGCAGTGTGCCTGGTGAAGGCTCGACCAGAACGGCAAAGCAGATCGAGCGTGAGCGAACTTTTTGCCTCAAATATTTGAAAACCACAGGCAAGGAGATCCACTGGGACCTCATTTGCGGAGTGTTGGCGTCGGTGGCGAACACGGCTGTGGTTCCCTTGCAGGATCTGCTGGGACTCGGAACAGAAGCGCGGATGAATCTCCCCAACAGCACCGAGGGCAATTGGTCCTGGCGTTTTAAGCCTGAAGCACTGACTGCTGATATCGCTGCGCGCCTTAAGGAATTGACAGAGCTTTATGGACGGGTATTAAAGCCTCACCCTGAGAAAAAGCATGATCCACTAAAACACACGAAGAACCACTAACTTAGTGTCATTTCGTGTGTGTTCGTGGATCGTGATTGCAAGTTTCCCATTGGTAAACGATATCGTAAAACTACACTTGTTGAATACAAAACGTTTTCTTTGCCTCCTTGCCACGACTTTCATTCTCGGTGTGGGTTGTTCGGCCCAAACCGGACCCACTGTTTCCAAGGTTGAGCCCCAAAGCTGGTGGAAAGGAAGTTCGCTGAATCCAGTTCGGATCCTGGTTCGCGGATCGAATCTGAAAGGTGCGCGAGTACAACCGGTGGGCCGCGGCCTTAGTGTTG
>CAZVHN010000818.1:0-4011 GCA_964626895.1 uncultured Chloracidobacterium sp.
ATCAACGATGTAGGCGATGCGCTCGAGGCTACCGGGGACAAGATTGCCGACGCTGCCCGATGGACTGCTGACAAGGCTGAGGACGTCGGCGACACGACGCTTCAAGGTGCCAAGACAGTAGGCGGGAAGACGGTTGAGGGAGCCAAGACTGTTGGAGAGAAGACGGCTGAAGGTGCAAAGACTGTTGGAGAGAAGACTGCTGAAGGAGCAAAGACTGTAGGCGAGAAGACTGCTGAAGGTGCAAAGACGGTTGGAGAGCAGACGGCGAAAGGCGCCAAGACAGTAGGCAAGAAAACTGCCCAGGGAGCCAAAAAGGCCGGCAAAGCAGTTAAGGATGTCCTAACCCCATAGAGTTCAGTAACGGCGGGGCAGTGCAAGGGGCAGTCATGCGTGGCTGCCCCTTATCTGTGTTAATTTGCACGTTAGGAAGGGTTCATTTTCCATTTTCCATTTCCATTTGTCTTTGGGCATTGTCGACTTCTTGTTCGTGTCCGTTCGTGTTATTTCGTGGATCGTTCTAATCTCTCTGCCAAGCAAACGATCCACGAAGTAACACGAAGCACCACGAAATAAGTGACGTTAATGTCAAAGACAGATGGAAAGTGGAAAATCAGTGACCTCATCCATCGCACCTTGGACAGTTGTGATTCCCAACCCCTCTAGGCTTAGTCCAGCCAACGCAGTAGCAAGGCCAGGAGAATGACCAACAAACCTAAAACTGCCGGGGCGAGCGAGAACAAAAACATCCAGATCGGCTCGGATTTGAATGAAAACCGGATAAGCTTCATGACTTCCCACTCTCCAGTTTCTCTCGTATGGCAACCATCATCTGTTCAAACACTTCATCGACGGACAAGCCCGTCGAATCAAGAACGATTGCATCTTTCGCGGTCGCGAGCGGCGAATCGGCCCGGGTCGCGTCGCGTTGATCACGTTCGGACATGTCGGCAAAGGTCTCATCGAGACTGACGCTGCTATCCTGAGCATGTTCCTCGACGAAACGGCGCTTCGCACGCTCCTCAGGGACAGCAGTCAGGAAGAACTTTACGTCCGCATTGGGAAAGACCACTGTGCCAATGTCTCGTCCATTCAGCACCGCACCCCGCTTACCCATTTCTCTTTGGCGCTCGACCATTGCCCGGCGTACTTCCGGTATCGCGGAGATGATTGACGACAAGTGCGTGACTTCTTCGCTGCGGATCTCCTCGGTTACATCGCGGCCCTCGAGCGTGATTTCCATCGAATCGGGGTCCCCTCGTAAATCGATACTCACCCGGGCGGCCAGTGAACCCACTGCGACATCGTCGTTGGAATTTACGCTTGACTCCATCACCGCCAGCGCCACCGCGCGATACATCGAGCCCGTGTCGAGGTAGAGCAGATTCAACTCGCGCGCCAGCATCCGGCCAAGCGTCGACTTGCCCGCACCGGACGGGCCATCAATCGCGATGATTAAGGGACGAGGCATGAAATACTGAATGTGCTTTGTACTTTGTGCTTTGTACTTTGTGCTTTGTACTTCGATTCCGCGAACCGCGCCTGCCTCCTGCTCTTGCCTCCTGCCCACTGCCCACTGTCTACTGCCCACTGTCTAGTGCCTCTTGACGAACTCGACCATCAGGTCAATCAGCGTATCATCTCCGTTGCCTACGAGACTAAGAATTGTAAAGTGATTAGTACCGGAAATGATCGAGGTCTCTACCGAGACCCCCTGGTTACGCAAAAGAGACGAAAGCTCGTCGGCTTCCTCTTCCAGCTTCTCGTCTTCCTGGGCATTGAGCAACTGAAAAGGCGGCGCGTCCGCGAACGTGATTTACAGGTGACGCCTGAGCACGCAGGCCATGGTCATTTCCAAATGCCGCACTGGTCATCAGATGCTCGGCCATCCAGTTACGCCCAGCGAAATGGGCCAGGTTGTAAACTCCGCAGATTCCCATTACTCCCTTGATCGCGGCAACCGCCAGACCTACATCGTAGAGATAATTCACGTCAAGCGCGATCAAAGCCGCGAGATGCCCACCTGCCGAGTGTCCGCTGAGAAAGACTCTTTCAGGATCTCCCTGGTAGTCGCCAATGTTTTCCCTGGTCCAGCGTAGGGCAAAAGCGGCGTCGCTCGCGGGTTCGGGATGCGTAACCCGGGGTGCGAGACGATAATTTACGTTGACGGCAACCAGGCCCCGTGCCGCCAGCGCTTTGCACACGTTAGCGTGCACTCCGAGCGGGTCGTTCTTGTCCGAAGCGCGCCAGCCGCCACCATGCATGAAGAGAATCACCGGGTACCGACTATTCAGCGACGTAGACTCTGGCGCATAAACGTCCAACGACTGCAATGATCGGTTCTTGCCGGGCTTCGGGTGGTAGCAAATGTCTTTCTTGATCAGCAGCCCTGCGGAACTGATCGAGGTCGGACGGCGCAGACCGTCCAGCTCGAATTGAATCGTGTATCCCCTGTCAAAGAGCGAGGACGAACCGCGTAAACGCAAAAACTCGATGGAAGTTTTTAGAAAGCTAAACAAAGGCTGAGAAGACTTCATTTGAGAGCAGGGTACCCGAACGGGTTAACTTGATCAGGTCGCCAGCATACTCAATCAATCCGGCTTCGTGAAAGCGCGCAAGTTCTGCCTCGTGTGACTCTCGGACGTCAGAGCCGAATTGTAAGCGGTGTAGTTTTAGATCCACTCCCTGCATCATGCGCAGCCCAAGGAACAGCGCTTCAGCACGTGCCTGTTGCTTACTCAGCTCAATACGCTCTACGATCGGCGAACTGTTTGTCTTGTTAATCCCCAGGTAATTCTCCCCAGGCCGAGCAGGCGAGACGCCTGCGGTCCCAGCAATCATGTCGGTGTACCGAGCGACATCGCGCTCATTGGACCAGCGTCGGAAGCTGCCGTCATATGAATGGGCCGAACAGCCAAAGCCATAATAAGGCGCGCCCGTCCAATACTTCGTGTTGTGCCGCGACTCGAACCCGGGTAAGCAAAGATTTGAAATCTCATAATGCTCGTATCCTGCCGAGCCGGCGCGGTCGAGCATTAATTCATACATTTGTACGGCCAGATCGTCGTCAGGCTGCGGTTGCATTCCTCTTCTGATGTGCTCGGCCAGAGGTGTGCCTTCATGGACCTCGAGCAGGTAGAACGACAGATGTTCGGGTCTTAATGCCAGCGCTTCATCGAGGTTTCGTTCCCATCCCTCGATAGTCTGGCCCGGCAATCCGGCGATCAGATCGAAGCTGACATTATCGAAGCCGGCATCCCGCAAGTAGTTAAAGGTTTGCCGTGTATCCTCGGCAGTATGCGAGCGGCCCAGGCGTGCGAGTTCGCGATCATCAAAGGTTTGCGCCCCAAAACTCGCTCGATTGATCCCGAGACGACGAAATTCCTGCAGAATCTCCGGCGTCACTGTGCCGGGATTCATCTCCATCGTCACTTCCACCTCCGCCCCGGCCTTGATTTGAAAACGAGCGTGGACTGCCGCGAGAATCGCTTCGATCTGCGAAGCTGAAAGCAGCGACGGCGTGCCGCCGCCAAAGTAGACAGTGTCGATCGCTGCGGGAGACTCAATTTCCTGCCAGCTCAGAATTTCTTTGACCAGCGCCTGGACATAACGTTCAGCCAACGTGCCCTCATAAATCCCGGTTGCAAAGTCGCAGTAGGAACAGCGCGAACGGCAGAAGGGAATGTGGATGTAGATTCCGGCCAAGCTCATGAATGTTGAAATCATAGTATTCGTCTAACGCTGCCGTCCCCGCTGAGCCTTCTAGTTGAAGTTTGCGCCACACGCTCGGCCTGTGCAAACGCTCTCATGAAGTTTTCACCAAGCACCCTCCTGACATCTTTTTCGCTGTAGCCGCGTTTCAATAACTCGTAGGTGATGTTCGGCAGCTTTGAAATGTCTTCCATACCCACAGGCAAATTAGGCACGCCATCGAAGTCAGAGCCAATGCCCACATGATCGATTCCCGCAACCTTAGCAATGTGATCAAAGTGATCTATCAACACTGAAAGCGGA
>CAZVHN010000819.1:0-3574 GCA_964626895.1 uncultured Chloracidobacterium sp.
CCACCACCGAACCATTTGCCGTAGCCCATGGATCCCAGCACCCCACCACGACCAGTACCCGCTCACCACAGAACCATTTGCGGTAGCCAATGGATCCCAGCACTCACCACGAAGCTGAGCCATCCCCCTCACGCAATGGAGTGTGTTTTCTGCTCGTGTTGAGTGTAGATCCATTGGCTACCGCAAATGGTTCTGTGCGTTGAGCCGTAAGCGAAGGGGGGCTATTCCCTGCCTGCGGCCATAGCTTCAGCCTGAAGCTTTTTGGAAAGAGAGGTGCGCCAGGCGTTTTCGAGCTGCTCGACGGCGCTATCGATTACTGTCGCCCTGGCGGTTTCAATGCGAAGTCGATTGCCGCCGACTTTCCCGAGAATTGCAAAAGGACAATCCCTGCGCTGCGCGATATCTTCGATCGCTTCTTGGGCAGACTCAGCAAAACTTATGATGATGCGAGACGGGGATTCGCTGAAGAGTAGATTCGTAGCCGGAAGCGATCCCGTCATCTCAACATCCGCACCGATTCCCGAACGATTTAGAGACGAGAAACAACTTTCAGCGAGGGCCACCGCAATCCCGCCATCGGAACAGTCGTGCGCCGATTGCAGCAGGCCCGCCTCGGCTGCCTCAAGGCAGACCTGCTGGACCTTGAGCTCCAGATCGAGATCCAGGCGTGGCACGTTTGCCTCGCCTTCCTCAGCCGATGGGCCGGCGACGCTGTTCACATATTCGCTGATAGACAAATCGTCAGCCGTTGTTCCCAGCAGGGCGATATGGTCTCCCTCTTGCTTAAAACCTTGTTGCACGACGCGCCGCACATCTTCGACGAGTCCGATCATGCCGATTACCGGAGTCGGTAGAATGCCACGCCCGTCTGTTTCATTGTAGAAAGAGACGTTGCCCGAGACGACCGGGGTATTGAATACTTTGCATGCTTCGGCCATGCCATCGATGACTTCCGAAAATGACCACATCACTTCCGGTTTTTCGGGAGACGCAAAGTTGAGGCAGTTGGTGACGGCGAGTGGTCGGGCGCCCACGCACACCACGTTGCGTGCTGCTTCGGCCACAATCAGCTTTGCTCCCTCACGAGGGTTCTGCGCGCAATAGCGACCATTTCCATCGAGTGTCATAGCCAGTGCGCGACGCGTCTCTTTGATTCTGACCACAGCGGCATCAGCTCCCGGCAGCACCGCGGTGTTGGTTCTCACCATGTGATCGTACTGGCGATAGACCCATTGCTTTGAGGCGATGTTCGGTGTGGCGAGCAACCTAAGTAGTGCCTCGTTTAAGTCTGGAGTCTCAAGTCCAAAGTCGGGAGTCTCGTTTGAGTCTGGAGTCTGGAGTCCAGAGTCGCGAGTCTTCGTATCGCGCGTTTGACTCTGGACTTCTGACTTCTGACTTCTGACTTCTGACTTCTGACTCCTGACTCCTGACTCCTGACTCCTGACTTCTGACTTCTGACTCCTGACTCCTGACTCCTGACTCCTGATTGATTTCGGCGGCGTCATCGGCCGTTGATACTTCGGCGCTTCGTCCGTGAGAAGTGACACCGGAATGTCGGCAACTGTTTCGCCATTATGAATTACTTGCAGGCGCCCGGTATCGCGCACGCGCCCAATCACGACGGCATCGAGGTCCCACTTGCTAAAAATATCGACCACCTCGCGTTCGCGGCCGGAGTGGGCCACGATCAGCATTCGTTCCTGAGATTCTGATAAGAGCATCTCGTAAGCGGTCATTCCCTGTTCGCGCTGCGGGACCAGCGACAGGTCGAGTTCGATTCCGGTATTCGCGCGCGCCGCCATTTCACAGGATGAGGACGTCAGACCCGCAGCGCCCATGTCCTGAATACCGGCAACGGCGCCGCTGCGCATCGCTTCCAGACAAGCTTCGAGAAGCAGTTTCTCGAGGAATGGATCACCGACCTGAACCGTGGGACGTTTTTGCAGTGCCTCTTCATCAAACTCCGCCGAAGCCATCGTTGCTCCGTGAATGCCATCGCGTCCGGTTTTCGCGCCCACATACAGCACCGGGTTTCCGACTCCGGCTGCTTTGCCAAAAAAGATCTGGTCCCGGCGTACCAGTCCGAGGGCGAACGCATTCACCAGGGGATTGAAGGCGTAGGCATCGTCAAACGCCACTTCACCGCCCACTGTGGCCACTCCAAACGCATTTCCGTAGTGAGCGATGCCGGCAACAACACCTGCCAGCAGCGATCGGTTGCGCCGACCGTGTTGGGCATGGTCCAGCGAGCCGAAGCGCAGACTGTTCATGGAGGCAAGAGGTCGGGCACCCATGGTAAAGATGTCCCGCAGAATTCCACCTACGCCGGTAGCAGCCCCCTGGAAAGGCTCGATGAATGATGGATGATTGTGTGATTCGATCTTGAACGCGACGCACCAGCCGTCGCCCACGTCGACCACGCCGGCATTTTCACCTGGGGGGACAATCACGCGCTCGCCGGTAGTAGGCAGACGGCCCAGATGAACCCGCGAAGATTTGTAGGAGCAGTGCTCTGACCACATCACCGAGAAGATCCCCAGCTCCACCAGAGTCGGCTCCCGACCTAAGAGGGTTTGGATTCGCTGGAACTCGTCCTGAGTGAGGTTATGAGCGGCGACTACATCCGGAGTGATCATAAGAGAGTGATGAGCTTAACTCATTGCCGATTTCCGATTGCCAATTGCCGATTGAAGAGACTCCCGGGCATGGACAGCAAATCGGCAATCGGAAATCGGCAATGCACTGTCTCATTTGCTCATCACTACTTTACTGCCTACTAGCTTTTCGATTGCCGCGCGCAACTCCAACGGCTTAATGCGACCGAAATGTTTGAAGACCACTTTGCCCTCGGCGTCATAAAGAAACGTCGCCGGCAAGGCGCCGCTCCACTGCGGATCCACTGTACTTATGATCCGATCCGGGTCGGCCACATTCAGCAGATAAGCGGGCATGGTCGCGCGCATCTGGCGCAGAAACTTCGGCACCTCGGTTCTGATATCGGCCAGATCGTCCAGCGACACGGCGATCATGTCGAGGCCCAGCGGCCGAAATTGCTGATCAAGTTTCACTAAGTCGGGAAACTCTTCACGACAGGGATCACACCAGGTGGCCCAGAAGTTGACCAGCAGCGGCCGCGCCGCCGACTCGCGCTTCAATATAGCGGTCAGCGAAGTCGCATCGATCTCGCGCACCACCACAGACGGTTTCGCAGCGCGGCTCTTTCGCTTACGAGATTGAGCCGGCGCTGCGAAATTGGTGAGCAGGATAATGCCCAGGCTGATAGTGACAAGAACAAATGGACGGGCCAAAGTCATTTGTTAGGCGCGTTTGATGGTGCAGCCGAAAGCCATGGCAGTTGTCTTTGCCACAGGTTTGCCGGCCAGGGTTGCTTCAATCGCATCACGCAACTCGCTCGAGTTGACCTGGGCTGGATCCTTTGCGTTGTCAATGCGTCCGCGATAAATCAACTTGTTGTTCGCATCGAGGAAATAAACTTCAGGAGTGACGGTGGCACCAAGCCGGTCGGCAATCTTGTTGGCCGGATCCTTAAGAACTGTGAAGTTCAAGTTGTTCT
>CAZVHN010000820.1:0-1521 GCA_964626895.1 uncultured Chloracidobacterium sp.
AGGCTGCGGTAACGGAACTCGACCTGCGGACGACGGGAATGGAATTCGCCAGCGAGATGGTGGTCAAAGCGACCCTGCACAAAATGCGAATCGCCGAGGTGCCGACCAGTCTGTCACCTGATGGTCGGAGCCGTCCGCCACATTTGCAAACCTGGCGTGATGGCTGGCGTCATCTCAGGTTCCTACTTCTTTATAGTCCGCGGTGGCTGTTTCTTTATCCTGGCGCGTTGCTGATGCTTGCGGGCCTGGTAACGGGCTTCTGGCTTTGGTTGGGTCCGAGGAAAATTGGCGGCGTGACTTTCGACGTGCATACGCTGGTATATGCCTCCATGGCAATCCTTGTCGGCTTTCAGGCGATCGCTTTCGCGGTGTTCACGAAGATTTTCGCTATCAGCGAAGGGCTGCTACCGGAAGACCCGAGATTGAACAAGTTATTTACGTCGGTGACTCTTGAAGTAGGTCTGATTGTTGGTGGCGTGGTAATGCTAATCGGGATCGCCGGTTCTGTTTATGCTCTGGACATCTGGGGGCAACGCTCATTCGGTCCGCTCGATCCATCGCAAACGCTGCGCACAGTGATCCCGGCAGTGACCTGTCTTACTCTAGGCTGTCAGATCATTTTCTCCAGTTTCTTCTTGAGTGTACTAGGGCTGAGACTGAGATGACCAACGAGACTAACTTCGACGAGTATTCCGAAGACTACGATTCTGCCCTCGCTGAAAGTCTCTCGGCAACGGGAGAGAACAAAGACTTCTACGCCCGCGGTCGCATTGCGTGGGTTGCCAAATGTCTAAAGAACTTGAAAACCCAACCCTTAGCAGCTATGGATTTCGGATGTGGAATAGGCACGGCGACTCCTTACTTGCTCGAGTTGCTCAAGGTTGAGTCTGTCCTGGGAATAGACGCGTCAGTAAGATGTCTGGAGATAGCCGAACGGACGTGGGCATCAGGGCAAATCCGGTTTGCACTCTTAGATCAGTACCAGTCTCGTCAGGAAATAGATTTTGCGTACACCAACGGCGTATTTCATCATATTCCCGAAGCTAAGCGAGCTTCCGCAGTCAATCTCATCTATCGCGCGCTTCGCCCCAGCGGGCTCTTCGCTTTCTGGGAGAATAATCCGTGGAATCCGGGCACGCGCTACGTCATGAGCCGCTGCGAATTCGATAGAGACGCGATGACTCTGACGCCCTCAAAAGCGCGAAGCCTGTTGCAAGCCGGCGGCTTTGAAGTCCTCAGTACAGACTTCCTGTTCATCTTTCCCAGGGCGCTGCGGCTGCTGCGAGGCATCGAGCCATTTGTTTCGCGCCTGCCTCTCGGCGGTCAATATCAGATCCTTTGCCGTAAAACCTGGGACGAAGATACCGCCGGCGCCGAATGAAAACTCTGAACGAACATCCAGATTCGTTCTTTGGAAAAGCCTACGACGCGTTGGGAACGCGCGTCGAGTTCGGAGACTTGCTTGTGTTTTTGTACGCGCTCGTCTTCGTCCGGCAGTATCTCTGGGTCATCGACAACAAC
>CAZVHN010000821.1:0-4575 GCA_964626895.1 uncultured Chloracidobacterium sp.
CCACACAGAAAGTCATAGGACCGTAGACAGATAGCGACAGAGTCGGGCAATAAATCGTATTCGCACGGACATCCTGGAGATTGCATTTGAAGATGGGGGGCCTCGTGATGGCATTCCAGTACTCTTGCTCCACGGCTGGCCAGATGCCCCTCGTGGATGGAACGAGGTCCCACGGCGTCTACACGCCGACGGGTATCGAACAATCGCTCCCTTTCTTCGGGGCTCAAGGACGTTGCCGCAGGAAGAGCCGTCCGCGAAGGCTCGGTGAACGAGAATAACTGAAATGTTGTTCATGATAGTTCATGATAAGTCTCCTTCAGTAAATGGTTGATGTGAGAGACAGCTGTAATCAGAAAGCAGCTCCTTCCGCAACACCTTCGGCGCCCTTAATACACCAATCCTCGTTACGATCGAAACGACGTGACGGCAGCAGCGTTCGATCAAATCCGCAACCCCCTTACCGCCCGAGCTTGCGCAGCGTTGCGTACGTTGGAAAGGCCGCAAGCACGGTGCGACCGCCAGTGGAAATCAGTCCCTGTGGCCGAACACGCCGGTCGCATGCGTTAGTTGTCGTGGTGGCGGTTCGGCTGTGCCGCCGGACGTGAGGCACGGGTGGCGCGAAATTACGCAGACGCTTCTGGCCGAAAGAGAAAATATGCAACTACCGCCAAGCAGTAAAGTGTGCATTGCCAACTCAGACAGCGAGTGAAACGCGCTGAGGATGACGTGGTATGCGATCCAAACGAGCAGGAGCCAGCGCGCCCAGTTGCTGCCGCGAAGCATGAATAATCCAGAAAGAATCGCGAGAAGCCGGACGAGGCAAATCAAAACAAAGTCATATTCAAACTGACCCCGTGCCTTGAATTCGGTGACGTGGTATGCAAATCCGATAGCGCCAGTTGCTACGAACAGCCAACTGATCACAGTGATCGAGGGCGGACGTCCATTCATGGTGTGCTGGCTTTGCGGTTTGTTCTGTAAGGAATTGTGGGGGCGGTGCTCCGTGTCCGCCCCCTCGAACCAGAATGAATCGCCGAAGTAGCAAGTGAGGCGGATACAGCGTTCCACCCCTTGGACTTGAATAATTCAATGAGGGACGGAAACGGAGTTCCGCCACGCCTACAACTTTTCAATCTCAACGCCCTTGCGGTCTCAAGAATCAATTAGCGCCGGGGGATTCCACGACCGCCGTCGTCAACGGGACGCGGTCGCAGGCTCCACCTTTGGACTTCGGTCAGGCCTTCGCTGCTGTTGCAGCGTTAGCCCGTTGCTGCTGCATGAATTGGCGCACGGCGGCAACATGACCGGGCGAACGACGTTCAGACCAGGCTTCGTAGCGCTGTGCGGCTCGTTCCAGGTTCGCGACGAGGTTATTGTCTGCAAACCGCTCGCGAAACTGCGGCACGACCGGCTTGAGCAACTCCCAAACGCCGAAAAACTCGCCGCTGGTCTCAAAGAACAGGTCTTCGTGAAGCAGGCCATAGTTGAGCAACGCGCAGGCTTGCTCCCAGTATCCGATCACCATTCCTACAAAAGTCCCGGATTCTGTTCCGGGCGCAGCAATGCGCATGGCGTCGTCGATTGTTTCGACGATGTAGTTTATGTTGGAACCAATCGCGTGCCTGGCGCAGCCGGGCCTCGCGGCGCAAATCGTAGACTTGCAGGTGTAATTGTCCTTGTTCGTGCGTCGGTTTTGTTTCCATGATTTTCTTTCTCCCAATCTCTTCTACCGGTCTGTTTGTACCGGTGATCGTCATTAATTGCTTGCAACTGAGACCCCTCCGTCACGGCTGGAATTAGTGCTGCCACTCGGTTCAAGCCTTCAGGCAGATCAGTGCGCCTCTTACCTTAAGTCGAACGGCGGCCGCCTGGATCGACAGAGCCTCCGATTATATTTATCCCTTGTTAAGGGCTGATGACGCACGGTTTTCAGCCGGAAGTCGTTTGTCGTATATTGCATGGCGCGACGGTACGATTAGCGTCGGATTCAACGACGTCGTGATTGCCATGATCGCGCCCAGCGTTACCAGCGCGGCTGCTCCCCACGGCAGATAGACCGAGGCCACTTCGGTCATCGGCGCGCTGCTGGCTTGCAAACGCGCTCCCGGCAAAACACCGAACGCGACCACCGACATCAGCACAAATATCAACGCAGTGAGGCTGATTCCTTTCAAGAAGATTATGGGCAAGCGCCGCGTGCTGTCTTTGACTTCACCTGCCGTCTGCGCCAGCGACTCGAAACCAGCATACGAAAAGAAAAGTGGCCCAAGACAAGCCAGGAGTCCGCTCAGCCCGTGCGTTACAAACGGCGAGTAGTTGGCCCGCTGAATGGCAAACAGTCCCGGAACAACCAACACAACGATGGACAGGCCCAGCAGTGCGCACATTGCCACCTGGATTCTGCCAAACCACTTCACTCCGATGACATGGATTATGTAGAAGAAGAGCAAGCTCGCGACGGCCAGCGGCAAGTGATAAGTGTTCGGATCTAATCGCCGTCCAGTGAATTCGATTATGTAATCCGCCAGCGTGCTGGCGAGATAAGTTCCCGCGCCGATGTAAGCAATTATTTTTAGCCAAGACCCAATGTAAGCGATGCCAAACCCGCCCGACGTTCGCGAGATGTGCAGGTATTCGCCGCCGGGTTCTCGACCGAGAGGTGTCGAGATGAACGCCGCGTAAGGAACCGAGGTCGCCAGTATCGCCGGCATCAATAAGACGTAACCGAGAATCACACTCGGGCCTGTTAACGACCAGGCCTGACTGGTGACTTTGAATATCCCGGCACCGATCAGAATGCCGATTAGCGCGGCGTAGGATTCAAGCGTGCCCAAATCGCGGCGCAGACGGCCGACGATGGCTGGAGGATTCTGAGCGTTCATTCGCCTAATTTTCTTCGGAGCATTCGTTCAAGGAAGTCTAGAGCCGTTAGGCCCGGCACCTTGTCCTTTCTATAAAGATGTCGAGCCCCCGGCTCTGAGTATCCGCTCCAGGTCTTGAATTCAATCACGCTTCATCAGCGCATTCGCCGGCAGACTTGGATCAAGCACCTTCTCGGCACTCTCAACGCCGGCGATTGGGAGTTTATCTGTGTCGATCAAGCCGAGCTGCGCCAGCACGGAAGCCTGATCCCAGTAGATGTGTTCGTGCGCTAGTTTGCCATCTCGGAAATGCACGATCACGACGAGCGGGACTTTGACATGCTTGCCCGTTGGCGCGAGGCCGGGCAGCATCCAGTCCATCTTGATGGTGTGGGTAAATTCAAAAACCATCTCATCAACCACACGGTCAACGCCGATGGTGCGCGACACCGGAGTCATGCTTGTGTCTGGCGGCATTTGTGGAATGAAGCGCTGCGAATAAAACTCCCGCAGTTGATCGTGGCCGATCCCGCCGGTCAGCACCGGAACGTGATTGACGTAGGCATCTTCGACCATCGTGGCCAGCGTGTCCTCAGTACTGCGGGTCGCAAACTCACACTTGACGTGCTCATCCCAGAGATCGGACAACCTTTGCGGCGTGTTTGTGGCCGCCGGTCCACCGAGATGGCGGACGAAGAATTCCAGCGTTCGCAGATGCGCCAACTCAGCGGCCTGCACGTCAAAGTGCGCGCCGCCGACGCGGGCAAAAGCGTGGTCCTGTTCCGGGTATACGTGGAACGTTATCAGCGGGTGCATATCCAGCGCCTGATGAATCTGTGCCTGAGCTGAGGGTGGGCAGAATTGATCCCGGCCCGCCATGTGCAGCATCGTCGGACAACTAATGCGCGCCGCTTCCGCAAGAGCGGACTCGATGCCGACGCCGTAATAGGCGACTGAACAATCCGGGTCAGAGCGCGTCGCCAGCAGGTAAGCCAGTTTCCCGCCGAGACAAAACCCAACCATTCCGACTTTTCCCGTGCAGGCTGGATGTTGGCGCAGAAAGGCCAGCGTCGCCGCCGCATCTGAAACGGCTTTGGCCTCGTCCAGTCCCTGATACAACTCCAGGGCGCGCTGCCACTCTTCATCGCTGTGATCGGTAAGTTGCACGCCCGGCTCCTGTCGCCAGAAGAGATCAGGGCAGGCTACGACAAACCCTCTCGCGGCATACCAATCGGCAATTGCGCGCATGTCCCGGTTGACTCCGAAAATTTCCTGCAAAAGGACCAGGCCGGGACCTTTTCCGCCCGAGGGCCCCGATGGCGCCGATGGCAAAGCCAGGTAGGTTGCAAACTCCTCTCTTTCTGATGGGCGAATCGTGATCATGCTGTCCTTTCAGTTGCAGCGCGGTCCCGCATTCAGGAGCGATCCTGCACGCAGGTTTGTGCGGTGTTCATTCTTGCTGGAATTTTTAAGACTGATCGAAGCGCTGGCTCTTTATACCACACCTGAAAACTCTCATTCAGCGCAACGTTGTTATCGCTTACAGAACAAGAGGGGAGGAAAGGAAAGAAACCAGATTAGGTGTTTGCGACCTCACCACAAATGAAATACGGCCGCCAACTCTGGCAGCCGTAAGTTGTTGATATGAATGGTCGGGGCGAGAGGATTCGAACCTCCGATCTCGGTCCCACACCAAAGGTTCGGCATGGCATCG
>CAZVHN010000822.1:0-6764 GCA_964626895.1 uncultured Chloracidobacterium sp.
GTGGTCCTTGATTGTCGCCTGCGATCTTCCCTTCGTTACAGCGGGACTATTCGCTCGTTTGGCCGGTTTGCGCGAAGACTTTGAAGCGGTGGCGGCCATACAAAAAGACGGGCGCCCGCAGCCACTCGCCGCCCTTTATCGCAACGATCCTTGTCTGGTCCGCGCAGACCAATTGATCAAATCTGGCGAACGAAGGCCCATTGCTCTGTTACAATCTGTCCGCACGCGCTGGACTCCCTTCAGTGAGCTCCGGGAGTTATCGGGCGCCGAACATTTTTTTGATAACATCAACACTCCGCAAGACTACGAACAGGCACGCGGAAAAGGAGATACCATTCAGGTGCGGGGATGACTTGACAGATTCGCCGGCAACGCTGGCCCCTCTTTCTTCTTAGGTCCCTCATCCTTCATCTTCTTCTCATGGCCTCCAGACGACGATTAGGGAAGAAGCTTTTTAAGTCGCTTCTGCCAATTCTACTGGTGGTGACAGTGGCGCTCGTGGTGGCGCTTGCTCTCATTGTCCGTGGGATCACCCGCCCGCCGCGCCGCGCTTACCTGGTAACACCCAAGTCGTTTCAATTCAGTGGTCCAGCTCTCAAGGTTACTGATCAAACCTGGCGGAATCGTGACAACACTCCAGCGCGAGGCTGGTTGCTTCGCGGTGCCGAGGGTGCGCCTGCTGTCGTGCTCCTTCATCACTATGGCGCAGATCGCTCCTGGCTTTTCAATCTGGGCGTCAAGATAAACGAAGCCACGAACTTCACCATTCTCTGGCCCGACCTTCGCGGTCATGGATTAGCGCCACCCGTGCAATGGTCTTCATTCGGAACTTACGAGGGAGAGGACGTCCTCGCCGCTCTCGATTTCTTACGCGCCCAGAAGTCGGCGAATGGTAATCGCCTGGTAGGAGATCGGGTCGCACTTTTTGGAGTCGAGCTTGGCGCTTACGCTGCACTCCGTGCCGCCGCACAAGACAAGGGTGTGAGCGTCCTGGCTCTCGATTCAGTGCCTCGCAATCCGGATGAGCTGTTGCAAACCACCGTTAAGAGTGATTTAGGAATGAGCGTGCCGCTGCTGCCTGCGCTGGCTAGTCTGGCGACAAATGTCTACTTTCTCGGCCGCTATGAAAAGACTCCCGCATGTGAGATTGCGGCTTCCCTTTCTACCAGGCGCGTTCTGTTGCTCTCTGGACAGGATGCCGGAGATCTTCGCGAGTCGACAATCGACCTGGCCCGTTGCTTTATGAACCCGGCAAGTGTCGAAGTCAAAACCGACCTGCGTTTGACTGCGTTCAATCTGCCTTCAGCCACGGGAGAAGCCGGCGAGCGATATGATCGCCAGGTAATAGAATTCCTGGACAAAAACTTGCGCTAACGAAACCAGATCACTTTTTGGAGTGCGGGGGCAAGCGCAGGCCCCAATGCCAAAAAGATGGCTCAAGCCTCGCTAACTTGCTGGTCAGGAAGGGGGCAAAGCGGAGCGCGCCCCCGCTCAAGCTGGAAGGCCACTAAGCAGCAAATCAACCCCTCAAACTTAGTCACCTCTCAGGTCAGGAAGGCGGACCCTGTCCCCGCTCCAAGCTTGGAAACCACTCAGCAAACTCCATATCACAACTTCGAGGCGTCGGGTCTCAATGAGTGGTTGACGCAGCATGATTTGAGAAATTCAACTAGCGAATCAATTGCCTAAGCCATGAATTTAGAGTACCAGGATGCAGTTTGTCGGCAAGCCTATTCAGAGCTGATGCACTTTCCTCTAAAGAAAAACAAATGAACGATGCGCCACCAGGATAAACCTCGAATAAGTTCCTCGCTATGACAAAATAGATTTTCTCCTCGAACATATGGAAGAAGCCATCGCGACGTAACCACTCACAAAAGGCAACTCCCATCATTTCTGCATACCTCAACATCTGATGTGATTCGCCCTCTAATTTTTCATGCGCATCAGGAAATAACTCTTCAAAGATTGGAAGAAAACGCGGATAGACATATTGATTCCAAAGTTTTGCTTTAGCCGCAGAATACTCTTCCTCGGAGAAACCATCAGCAGGCGCACGGTAGGGAGCAATTACAAGTTCAATTCTTGAGTTATGCTCACAAACCTCTTTGATAAGGATGCGGCGTTCTGGAGTAAGGATTTCCGATGTGTCGTTGAGTGACATGATGATTCCTGGCTTCGCGATACTGCTAGTGTGCTGACTCTAAGCCCCTTGCAACAAATACCGAGTTTTTTGATTCCATAGTCCCGTAGGGACCCGATGTTTATAGACAGTTGGCCAAATGATTTCGGAAGCTCCGAAGGAACGAAATATATCGCTTGCGTCACACATCGCGTAGGAACATTTCGCTCCTCTGGAGCTGGGGCCATATCTTCGGTCCAAAGCTCTATAAACATTCCATCCCTACGGGACGGGTTTGAGTGTTAATAAGTCTTACTCGCAGATAGATCTTGCAATTTGTTACGAGAACTCTAGCGTCAGCACGCTAGCGCTAACTTTGAATTGGGTCTCTGCCTCTTCATTGACTCGCAACGCCGACCAACGCGAGTTCTCCGTTGTTCCCAAGCACATCTATTCGAGCAGACGGTAATCCCGTTAACTGATAAATGTATTCGATGGGCACGATGACCAGAATCGGCGCGCGGTTCTTTCTGGCCGCTTCCAAAATGTCCAACGCACTTTCAAATCTAACGGGTTCACCGTCTACGGCATAGACCACACGACCCGCCGCGTAGAATTCGGCGGAGCGGTCGATTTGGTGTAGTGCGTAGACAGGTGCTGGGCCGTAGCCGCCAGCGTTCGCAAGCTGAATCAGGTCGCGCATTGATTCCCGGGTAGCGAAGCTGGCTACTCCGCAATTCAGGGCCACAATAATTGCTGCGAACGTAGCGAAAATCACGAGCAGGGCCGAGACGGATCTGCGGTGCGTCCAGAAAATACAGATGGCGGCCGTGATGATCAAAGGCACGCCAATCATCGCTACACAGTTGAGAGAAAGACTGCCGTAGCGAACCAGATAAACCGATCCCACGATAGCGAACATGCCGAAAAGTGCGCCCGTGATTCGCATTGCCCAGAATCCATCGCGATCTCCGGACAAGAACTTTGTAAGACGTTCCCCGGCGATTAATGCTCCGGCGGGCAAGACCAGCAGAATGTATCCGGGCAGCTTTGATCCGGAGAAAGAAAAGAATGCAAGTGGCATGAGCAACCAGGCGAGAGCAAACACTCGCATCCGGTCTACCGAATCAGTGGAGCGCAATCGCCACCTTCTGGCTTTTAGGAGCCCTTCGATCAGGAATGCAGTCCACGGTAAGGACAACGGAATCAGGATCAGGAGATAGAAGTAGAAGGGTTGCGGGTGCCTATATTTGTTTGAAAGGTAGCGCGCAAAGTGGTGCTGAATGAAAAACTCGTCAATGAAGGGCCAGCCGTGTTTGAGGATAACAGGAACATACCAGGTCGAAGCCACAGCGAACGCCAGCGGAAGCCCCCACCAGAAGGTAAGCAAAAACGATCTTGCGGGAAACTGCCGGCGCCCGAGTTGATACAAACCGACAACACTGAAAGGAATAACCAGGCCAACCAACCCTTTTGCCAGGAGAGATAAGCCAATGAAGACATAGAAACCAAACAGGAACCTGCGACGGCGCTTTTCGTTCTCTTCCAACTCTGAAACCAGAAAGAAACTAAGCGCCCACGCAGTCGTCATGGTGACGACAATATCGAAGCCCACACCTCTGGAAAAGACTATGATCCCCAGAGTCGAGGCAGCAATGCTCGCACTCCAGGGTGCGAGTCCAGTCAATTGATGTTCGATGCCCGATCTGCAAACTCGTCTCCCTGCCCAGAATACCGCGAACACAGTCAACAGGCCGGAAAGGGCAGGTCCCAGACGGGCGGCCCACTCGCTTATTCCGAACAAGCGAAAGCTGGCCATCATCATCCAATAAAGCAGCGGTGGTTTTTCAAACCAGGTGTGGCCGGCAAGGGTAGGAGTAACGAGATCGCCGCGCAGAAACATTTCGCGCGCTACCTGCGCGTAGCGCGGTTCGTCGGGTCCCACGAAGGGCATATGACCAAGACCGTAATAGTAGAAGGCGATGACGGCGAGAAATAGTAAAAGCCAGACCCGCTTGGCAAGCGTTAAAGGTTGCAAGTATAGTCGCTCCGAAATGATAGTCAGTGGTCAGTAGTCAGCTGTCAGTGGTCACGTTGAATTCGACTTGTAACTGAGCGCTCGAGTATCCTTGAATTCAGCTACACATTCAAACTAACGTTCTTCAGAACGCAACCAGACTCGCAGCTAACAACTCACAACTGACCACTAACAACTGACTACTGACCACTGACTACTGACCACTGACTACTGACCACTGACCATGTCGCTACGAACAGCAGTTATCGGGGTGGGCCATCTCGGGCGGCAGCACGCCCGCGTCCACAAAACCCTTGCCGCCGAAGGTCTGACCCGGTGTGAATGGGTTTGCGATCTCAATGACCAGGCCGCGCGGGCGATTGCCGCGGAGCGAGAAGTTGACTGGACCACTGATTGGCGCGAATTAATCGGGCGCGTTGACGCCGTTAGTCTTGCAGTCCCTACTGAGTCGCACTGCGAAATTGCCTGCGGCCTGCTTGAATCAGGAATTCACGTTTTGGTTGAGAAGCCCATCTCGCCAACGCTCGCAGAAGCAGATCGCATGATTCAAGCCGCAGAGAAAAGTGGCGCTGTGTTACACGTGGGCCATCTGGAGCGATTCAATCCCGCCCTGGTAGCGCTGCGTCCGCACGTGCGCAATCCGGTCTATTTCGAGATCCATCGGATTGGCGAGTTCACCGCCCGTTCGCTCGATATTGACGTCGTACTCGACCTGATGATCCACGACCTTGATATCGTGCAGTGGTTAGTTGGCGAAGATGTTCAAGTCTCTGAACTCCACGCCGTTGGTATCCCAATCCTGACGAACAAGGTTGATGCGGCTAATGCACGACTGGAGTTCTCTTCCGGAGCGGTGGCCAATATCACTGCGTCGCGCGTCGGTACGGAGAAGATTCGCAAGATGCGTTTCTTTCAACCGCATGACTACGTCGCCGTTGACTACATTAGCAAACGTGCTTCCATCAGTGGCCTGGCGCCGCCAACAGCCGATGGCTTATGGCCTGGCGTCCATGTTCGGAATCTGGATGTGATCGACATTGAACCCCTGCGGGCCGAAATTGTCTCCTTTATTGAAGCCGTGCGAGACGGCCTGCCATCGCCCGTCTCCGGAAGGGATGGGCGAAATGCACTCGCGCTGGCTCTGCGCGCTCTGGAACGGATTGAGGAACACGCGGTGAAAGTTCGGAGCGGCTCCGTGGGCGAGTCTCTTCGGGCCCAGGGCGGATAGCCCGTGCGATCTGAAGGCTTATCAGAATGGTCCTTAAAGGCCAGCCCGAACCAAATATCTCCGCTCTGTTGGGCACGCGAATAGATGCCGGCGACTTCCCTTCCGCCGTCTATCTGGTAGTTGAGCGTGGTCACTCAGTCTTCGCTGACGCTGTTGGACATGCCGTCGTCGAGCCTTATCGCATAACGGCCTCGCTTCAAACAATCTACGATCTCGCGAGCCTGACCAAGCCGCTCGTCACCGGTCTTCTATGTGCCCGCCGCATCGAGGCGGGCGAGTTGACCCTGGACAGCGCCGTCGCACACTACCTGCCGGAGTTTGAACCTAAGAACAAGCAGATGATCACTGTGCGCCAACTCCTGACGCACACGTCGGGACTGCCAGCCTGGCGGCCGCTTTACATCCTTGCCCAAGGCGAGCGCGATCGGGTTCTCAGCGTGATCGCCGCTGAAGACCTTGAATACCAACCTGGCACGCGCGTCGTTTACAGCGACCTCGGCTTTATCACCCTGGGTTTTCTGCTCGAACGATTTACCGGCCGGCAGCTGTCGGAACTGGCGCGTTTTGAGATTTTCGAAGCTCTCAGACTTCAAAGCACTTTCTTCAACCCCGAGATCGCGATGCAAACCGGCATAGCCGCTTGCGAGACAGGCAATGCCTACGAGCGCGCAACGTCCCGAGAGATGCGCATGCCTGAATATGTCAACTGGCAGGAAAATCTGATCTGGGGAGAGGTGCATGACGGCAACGCCCACTTCCTCGGGGGAGCCGCCGGACATGCAGGCCTTTTCTCGACAGCCAATGAAACGGCCCGCATCGCCGCGCAGTTTCTTGCCACACAGAGCGAAATACTGGGTCCGCGAACCTGTGAAGTTTTTAGAACGAATATGACAGAAGGGCTCGAAGAGGCGCGGTCAATTGCCTGGCAACTGGCAGCAACTCCGGAGTCAGCCGCTGGTCCGGCTTTACCGCTGGACAGTTACGGCCACAGCGGATTCACAGGTACGAGCTGCTGGATCGATCCGCATCGGGAGCGGGTTTTTATTTTACTAACCAATCGCACACACGCACGTTCGCTCCCTTTCGCCAACATCAATAGTGTGCGGCGGGAGTTTCATCGCCTCGCCGTGGCTGCATTACAGAACCGGGAGCGGTAGCGACCGCACTCAACTAGCCCCATGATTACTAGACAGCCAGGTAGCTCTTCTTTGAGAAGAGAACGCGGAACTAGGCGAACCCCTTGAGTTTACGACGGTTTGTTCAATTCCGCAGCGGAATGATCGCCGAGTTGAGTGCGGTCGCTACTGCTCCCGGCTCTGTAAAACTGCTCGATCAACTCGATGAGTTGAAGCGCGAGTTTGGCGGGCGTCAGGGCC
>CAZVHN010000823.1:0-2172 GCA_964626895.1 uncultured Chloracidobacterium sp.
CCGCTTTGGATTGGCGAGCCCTAAACCCCCAAAAGAATCCAAAGCGCCGTCGCCGCTTCGCTCTGCCGGCGCACTCCACATTTCGCTCTCTTCGAACGCTGAAAGGGTTTTTCAGCAGCCTGCTTAGAGGCAGCCAAGCTCGAGGGAAATATAGAGGCCACTGCTTAGGCTAAGACTGCAGCGAACGTGTGAGCACTTCGGCGCGCGGTCCGTTTCTGCGCGAGGCCCGATACATACCGAAGGCTTCTCTCGCGAGCTTCCAAACCGGGCGCCGATTTTGAGCTACCAGTTTGGTCCAATCGAACTTCGTCAACTGGGGGAAATAGATGCCTCGGAAGAACAGGCGCGCGATTAGATGCATCAAGCGATCATCGATTCGCCGGTCAGCGATCGCCTGTAGCGCTTTCTGGTTGCTCTTCGCGCTATAGGAGGTCCTCCAGGCCTTATCAACCTCCGCCTGCGCTTCTTCAATGGTCATCTTCAAGGGCGTGTGCGCCATCTTAAAGGGTGCAAAATCCATCCAGTGACGTGGGCGAGTCATTCGGCCCGCAGCTCCCAATCTGGCATACAACGGCGTACCCGGAAATGCTGTGAGCTGTCCGAAGACGGGCAGCACCGGAGGCCAACTCGCGATCTCCTGCAGCGTTCGATCCGCCACACCGGGCGTATCGTTATCCATGCCAAAGATGAAAGACGTAATCGCATAAATGTTACGTTTAGCGAGCCGCTCCAGCACGGCGGCATATTCGCCGGGCTTGTTGAAGTTCTTATTCACGTCCGCAAGATTGGCCGGATCGATTGATTCCATCCCAATGAATATCCACCTTCCACCCGAAGCAGAGATCAGATCTACCAGCTCTTCATCACGCAAGAGGTTGGCACTAATCTGCGCGGTCCAGGGAAGCTGGGCGCCAGCGGCAATAATGTCTCTAAGAAGCGACTTCGTGCGCTTGATATTGATGGCAAAATTATCGTCTATGAAAAAGACGGATATCTGACCAAGATTCTTGCGCGCGCGCATCTTTAGCCGCAGAAGTTCGTCAACGACGCTTTCATTTGTGCGAAAGCGAATCGAATCACCAAAGAACCCTGTGACCGTGCAAAACTCACAGCCGTAGGGACAACCGCGTCCCGATTCGATGGGCACCATATGGAACGTTCCCCAGCCGGCACCATGTCGCTCGAGAAACGAACGCGCTATTTTCGGAACCAGGTTGAACTGATCGAGGTCGAGTGTCTCCCAGGGGATAGATGGATACGGAGTCAAACTTGGCTTGCGTTCTTTGCCGGCCTCATCGACAGGCTCATAAACATCTCTGAGCTGCCCTCGTGCGGCATCAGCAACAATTCTGGGCCAGGTCTCATCTGCCTCACCTAATGCCACCGCGTCCGCATGCCGCGGACCGCCGTCTCTACCGAGTGCTTCATCTGCTGCTTCTGTAACGTGGGGACCACCCATCACGACCGGTACTCCCACCGCGCGAATGGCATCGGCCATCCGGTAGGCCCTGGCCACCATCCGGGTCATCGCGCCAATTCCTACTAATCCAATCCCTTCGGCCTGGATAAACTGCACCAACTCCTCTTCAGTCAGGGGCTTGGCGTTACCATCAATTAACAGGACCTGGTGTTCAGGAGGAGTGAGCGATTGCAGCAAAAACATCCAGAGATGGGGCATGAAGTTACGCGTCACGCCGTTATCAGGGTTATAGAGTAAGATTTTCACTTCCCAAGTTCCTTTGCAGTGTCTGTTTAGAGGGTGGAACGAGCAACAGAATGGCAAGAGGACGGGGGGTCAAAACTTAGTCCAGATGTCACACAGATGATCGAGGCGCAACTATACCACGTACGTCCGTTACCGTACACAAGCGAGGCTGGAGGAAAGAAGGAGACGCCGCGGCGTCTCCTTGGTTTTCCGAGCTCGTTGTTGGGGTCAGAATACGAACTTCGCCGCCAGTTGAAGGTCCGCAGGCCGCCGAAGGTTGTGGACGCGGCGGGATTAGTCAGTACAACGGCAGACGAATTGGCGATACCGCGGAGATAGTAGTGTTAGAGCCCAAACTAAAGCAAGAAACCTAAAGAAAAAATGCTTCGGCAGGAATACGATCGGGAAGTTATGTGCGTCGATCAACTGCAACTGGACGCCAGAGAGATCGCAGGCGCTTGCCGCTG
>CAZVHN010000824.1:0-2939 GCA_964626895.1 uncultured Chloracidobacterium sp.
GCGAGGTGGGGTGCCCACGGAGGGACACCCCTACAATTATCGATTACGCAGTTATGCTAGTGTCTGGCTTCGAAGATCCGGTTGAAAGGTGTCTCCGTAGCCCGGCGGAATTTGGTGAAGCCGCCAGCTAATACAGTGTCACGAATTGCATCTTCAGTCGCAACCGCGCCGAGTGCTGGGCCATTCAGGGCCATTGAATTCGCCGTACAGCAGAGTGCAGATGCGCCGGCGAAGGTGCGGCCGATGATGTTGAAGTTTTCTTCGACAGTGTTGCCTGCCATCGGTTCCACAATCAAAACTGCACCGTCGTCGGCGAGCGTTGCAAACGCACGCTTGCACGCGCTTACCGGGTCACCCATGTCGTGCAGGCAATCGAACAAAGCAATCATGTCATATTGGTGATCCGGAATGTCGCTGGCGTTAGCGACTCCGAAAGTCACGCGCTCGGAAACTCCGGCATCTTTCGCGCGCTGGCGCGCAGTCTCAATCGACTTTCCGTGATTATCAAAACCCCAGAACTTAGACTTCGGATAAGCCTGGGCCATGATGATCGTCGAAGAACCATGGCCGCAGCCGATGTCTGCAACCTTGCCCCCGGCCTTTAGTTTTTCTTCAACGCCGGTGAGCGCGGGAATCCACGAAGCGACCAAGTGCGCGGCGTAACCCGGTCGGAAAAAGCGTTCCGTGCCTACGAAGAGGTCTGGATCATGTTCTCCCCAGAGCATGCCGCCACCGTTCTTAAATGCATTCTCAATTCGCGAGACTGCGGCCGTCATGGCTTTAACAACATAGAAACCGCCGCCCACAAAGAAAGGACTTGCTTCGTCAGTCAGGGCCGCCGCCTGCTCTGGCGAAAGCGAATAGCGACCGCTCGCAGCGTCATAGTCGACATATCCGCCCGCTGCCTGGTTGATTAGCCACTCGCGAATATAGCGTTCGTTCGTGGAAGTCTTTTGGGCGAGCTCGCCAGGAGTTACCGGCCCGTCGCCAGCCATCGCTTTGTAAAGCCCGAGCTTTTGCCCGATATAGGCGAGTGACGAGCTCAGAGCCGCGCCAAAATCTCCTACAACCTTACCAAGAAACTCATTCAGCTTGTCTTCGTTTATGGGTCGAATGGGACCAGCCGTTGCCATTGAAAATCTCCTTTAATTTAATGCGAATTGAAGACGTGACCTGGGTCAGGTTGAGTTTCGGCTCACCATCCCGGAGGGATCTAAGTTAATAGCCGTGGGCGAGCGTTTGTGACGCCCACGGATAAGCAAAAAAAAGGATCTGACCCTCCTAAGGTACTAGACGCGTAAGTCTAATGATTTCAACAACGGCGTGATTGCGTCTAGTTCCTTCAACTGATAACGCGGGCCGCCCGCGTCGGATGCTGAAAGGGTCACATTGTCGGCCTTTGTTTGACCCTTCCAGGGTCGGGACTCTTTTCTTGATCGTCCGTGGGCGTCGCAAACGCTCGCCCACGGCTATTAACTTAAATCCCTTCAGGATTCGAAAACTCTGCGCTGGCTGAGGGGTCTGTCACGTCAGATGACTATGCTGTGTCGTCTTCTTCCTGGAACGCGGTTTCTTCCTGCTGGGGCCTGGTGCGAAGTTCCTGACGACGGGCAATCGCACGAACAACTGTGTCTTCTAATACTGCCAATTGAAATGGTTTGTTCAGATATGCGAATGCTCCCATGGCAAGCAGTTCTGCTGCTGGTTCGGGATTTCCGGAAATCACTATCACCGGGGTGGTGGGATGCTTTTCCTGAATGCGTTTTAGAATCTCGCGGCCACTCAAACCGGGCATTGAAATGTCCGTTAAGACTACGTCGTAGTTCTCGACCTCCAGATAGGCCAACGCTTGTTCCGCTCTATCCGCTGTATGACACTCGTTAGAGCCCGAGAGAAGCTCGTCGAGTGTCTCGCGGATGCTGTCATCGTCGTCGACGATTAAAAGCGTGGCCATGTGAAGTCTCTCCTGCGCTGCCCCCGGCCCCATACGAGCCAACAAGCGCACAACCTTGGCAGATTGAGCCTCGGGATCAACATGTTGCCCCTAACGCAGCTTGGATGCAAGGGAGTTTTTGAAGATTTCAGATCTCAGATCTCAAATATCTCAAATCTGAGATCGTCACAGACTAGTCAGCCACCGTCTCGCTGAATGCAGTGGCCGGGCCCAGGCGTTCGATAGGTGGTGCAATTGGCGAAGTGCTTTCTTCTGTCGTAGCGTCCCCGGCGGCAAGCTCGGCTTCGGCTTCAAGTATCATGTGAGTAGTTTGAAGCACCGTGTCGGGATTTAGAGAGATTGATGAGATGCCCTTTTCCACAAGGAAGCGGGCAAACTCGGGATAGTCTGAGGGCGCCTGACCGCAAATTCCAATCTTCTTACCGGCTCGATGAGCGGCTTCGCTAGCCAATGTCACCATTCGTTCAACTGCCCCATCGCGCTCGTCGAACAGATGCGCCACCATTTCCGAATCGCGATCAAGACCGAGTGTTAGCTGCGTCAAGTCATTTGATCCAATCGAATAGCCGTCGAAGACGCGCAGGAACTCATCGGCGTAGATGACGTTGGCGGGCAGTTCGCACATCGCGTAGATCTCGAGTTCGTGCTTGCCCTGTTTTAGTCCAAACTCCGCCATCAGCCCGACGACCCGTTCCGCTTCCGCCACCGTGCGGCAGAAGGGAATCATGGCCTTCACGTTCACAAGGCCCATCTCATCGCGCACGCGCTCGAGCGCCAGGCATTCCAGCTTGAAGCCTTCCCGGTAACGATCGTCGTAGTATCGCGACGCCCCGCGGAAGCCGAGCATCGGGTTCTCTTCCGTCGGTTCAAACTCCTGACCACCAATCAACATGGCGTATTCGTTTGATTTGAAATCAGACATGCGCACTATCACCGGCTTTGGATAGAATGCCGCAGCGATGCGACCTATACCTTCCGCCAAGCG
>CAZVHN010000825.1:0-3311 GCA_964626895.1 uncultured Chloracidobacterium sp.
GTAAGCAACATGCCAGAGAGAACATTCTCCGTCTGTACGACAGATCACAGAGCCGAGTGTTACACTTGAATCTAAATGCCGTTTCCTATAGTTCACGGAATAGTCGCAGTAAGTCTATTTACCGCGTCGCAACGAAAAATCTCTATTGGCAAAGACTGGAAAATCATGTTGTTGTGCGCTGCTCTGTCCATCTTACCGGACGCAGATTTTGTTCTTGAATGGATTTTTCACCTTCGGAATTCGCATCGCGGTTTCACGCATTCAATCGCCTTCGGCGTCATAGCCGGTTTGCTTGCCTCGTCGCTTGTCGGCGCAAAGAATGTTCGAGCCACTTTGGCGCTCGTGTTGGCACCCGTCTCACACGGGCTGCTCGATGCGCTGGTAACCAGTCGCCAAGCTGGAATAGAACTGCTCTGGCCCCTGTCTGATCATGGCTTCAAGCTCGGGCTCTTTGATTACTTCACTTTCAGACTCGACCCCCGGTTTGACCCTTGGAGTGACATCTTGATCCAGGTACTCAAGGTTAGCTTGCTTGAGGCGGTAATCATGGGGCCTTTATTCACTTTGCTGATATTTTTCAAACTGAGAAAACAGAACCAGAATAGTCTCCCCGCTTAGACTATCTGCTATACCTGGCGCATCAAGATAAGGAGGCGATGAAGCTGAAGTGCCACTGCATATCATGGCTATTGACTGTTGCGAACACGCGCTCGAAACGTTGGCCAATGTCCAGTCTTCGAAATTGACGTCGGTCGCTTCAACAGAGAGGTCGAGCTCACACGTTTCTGAGCATGATGTAGATTTGATCGTCATCGGTGTTTCTTGTTACCCGGTGCGCAGGCTCTTCGTCAGCCAGCTTCGTCAGGTCTACCCACGGGTCCCCATGCTCATTCTGCGGCGTAGCGAGTCGGATCGGGGATTGGAAGAGTCCGTTCGCGCCGAGTTTATTTTGAGCGAGAAGCCTGGCGATAAAGCTGACCTGGAGATCGTTCGCTCGCTGCGCAGGGTCTTGCCAATTCAACCGTGTGTCCATGTTCACAAAGGTGATCACTACGAGACAGTGCGCGAAGTAATCCGGGTGATTTACGAAAACTACTCCAATCCGGATCTGGATCTGACGCGCGTGGCCCGAGAGCTTCCCATGCCGCCAGCCCACCTGTCGCGTATCCTCAACCGGAAGGTAGGAGTCAGTTTTCGCCAGTTATTGAAAAACACTCGTATTGAGGAAGCGAAGCGTATGTTGGCCTCGCGGAAATACAGTGTCAAGGAGGTGGCGGCGCGTGTCGGCTTTTCCGACAGCCATTACTTTTCGCGCAGCTTCAAGGAACTAACTGGACAGACCGCCAGCGAGTATAGGGCGCAGGATGGGATCTTTGGCTAAGACGGTCTTTAAGCCGCCGGCGTTCGCAACATGGCCTACATGACGAGGCTGGACTGTGAGTGAGGGCACCAGCTTCCGAGACTGTTTTCAGGAATTCATGCAAAAGATTGAATTCGGCTGCGTGGGCGCCATGGAAATGGTAAGCCGCGACCTGAAAGCGCTCGGCATGTTCTTGGCGGGTTTCGATCTGTTTCGGTGTATGTCCTCAGAGCGGTCAGAGCCGTTGAGTATCGCGAGCGCATTCACCGTCTCCCGCCAAAGCAAAGAGACATGTACACCCGCGCACCGGTCGAGCAGAAACATCACTGGGATCGCGGCAAAATCGTGGCAAAACGTCTGGAAGTAAAAAGTCGGGTGGAGAGAACGAAGGTTAAACTCTTGAAGTCGTGAGACATGAAAATGGTAGGCGCGTGGGGATTTGAACCCCAGACCCTACCGTGTCAAGGCTGTCACTGGTAACCACGCGTAGCGCGTAATCGTTCCTAAGCGATAAACATTAACTGAGCGGCTGGAGAAGTCATGTTCACGCTGTATGAATTGATTAAGCTTCAAGCGTAGTCTGCCAAAAGTCTGCCAAAATACGTTAGCCGATCATGACTCGGGTATGAGTCTTCTCAGGAGCTCGTTCCTTTGCTGAGATGCGTACTTCGACGCTGTGACCCAGGCGATTTAGGATTGCGAATAAGCGGTCCGCTGAAAATCCGGAAAGCCGGCCACGCAGGAGATGCGATATTTTGGGCTGATCCAAACCTATACGCTCGGCAGTCTGAGTTTGCGTCCAGCCTTTCTCCTCAATCAATTGAGCAATCTTAGTTGCTAACTTTGCTTTCAATAGGCGCTCTTCCGCGTCTCGGAAACCAAGATCGGCAAAAACGTTGCCGCTGCCGAGCTCGACCTTCTCATCGATCGCTCTCGACTTGCGAGCCTTCGAAGCTTTGACTCTTTGTTTCATCTGTCATCTCCTCGGCGTGCTAAGCGCGCTTTGTAATCCTGTTCCGCTAACCCTAACCGTCTCTTGATGAGATCAACATCTGCTTTCGGTGTCGCAATGCCCTTCTTTGATTTCTTCTGAAAGGCATGTAGTACGTACACCAAGTCCGAAAACTTCACGGTGTAGACGGCCCGGTAAGTATTAGTCTGAAAGTCCTCGACGATTTCGAGAACACTTGCGCCACCAAATCCCGCCAGCGGCTTCGCTGATGGAGACTTACGTCCCAACTGGGCTTGATATAGCGCATAGCCCACTACGTCCCTGACCTCAGCAGGAAACGCCTTCAGGTCTCTCCTTGACGACCCTATCCAGACTATGCTCTTGGTCTTTGGAGGTTCGTCCACGACGTGAGTATGCCATATCTGGCATAGCGCGGTCAATCGAGTTCGAGAGCTTGTTAGGCAGACCACCCACTCCGCAGGAAGTTACGATCTACATGAGGCAGCTCATTGAGAGGCTTTGACATAAAAATGGTAGGCGCGTGGGGATTTGAACCCCAGACCCCTACCGTGTCGAGGCCGTCCCTGGGTCACCTCGGACAGCGCGCAATCTTTGCTCACGCGTTGAATATTAACCAATGCGGCTTGAGAAGTCACTCAACACTGCACGGATTGAATAAAGCGTAAGCGTACTCTGCCAAAAGTCTGCCAAGACTTTCGGCATGGGGAGGCGGAGCTATTAGCCTTCTACGCAGGCATGCCGTGTTCGACCGTTTCAGCTCGTCGCACTTTGATCTTCACCTCGACTCGTGACCCGAGCCGGTTGATGATCGACATCAGGCGATCGACAGTGAACCGCCCAAGATCGGCGTTGCGGATGCGCGAGAAGTCCGCTGCCGCAACCCCGGTGCGGCCCTGCGCGCCGCGGACGCTTAGCCCCTCACGGTCGAGCGCTTTGATGATCTCGGCGGCCAGAATTGCCTTGAACAGATCGGCATCG
>CAZVHN010000826.1:0-7989 GCA_964626895.1 uncultured Chloracidobacterium sp.
AGTCGACGCACTCCAAAAGAGGTTCTAGTGTTTTTTGATCTTCTTTATTTCTTCCGTCAGGACCGGCACGGCTTCAAAGAGATCGCCAACGATGCCGTAATCGGCGATATCGAAGATAGGGGCCTCGGGATCTTTGTTAATAGCTACAATCGTGCCGGCGTTTTTCATGCCGACCAGGTGCTGAATCGCTCCTGAAATTCCGAGCGCAATGTAAAGCTTGGGAGCTACAGTTTGCCCCGACGACCCAATCTGGCGATCGATAGGCAACCACTCAGCGTCACAAATAGGACGCGACGCGGCGATATCACCGCCCAGTACGTCAGCGAGCTTTTGGGCGAGAGCGATGTTCTCCTTGCTCTTAATCCCGCGGCCGATGGCCACGATGATCTCGGCTTTGGTTAGGTCAACGGCCTGCTTTACTTCCTGGAAAGGAGCTTCCGGAATCATCCGAATCTCGCCAACCTCAACTTCTTCTTTCTCTACCGGTGCTCCACTTCCCTTCGCTGCTTGATCCGGGCGATAAGCCCCTGATTGGAAGGTAGCAAACACCGGCGCTGCTCCATCTGAATCCACGTCCGCGTCCAGCTTTCCCAGGAAGATTCGACGCGTGAAGGTGATCGAGCCGTCCGCTACCTGCGCGCGTATGCAATCGCTAATGAGCGACTTGCCAAAACGCGCCGCCAGCTTAGGACCGAAATCGCGCACCAGATACGTGTGCGACATGATCACGAGCTGTGGATCCACCTGGCGCACCACTCTCTCCACGGCGTCGGTGTAGCCATCCGGGGTGTAGCTCGCAAGTTTAGCGTTGCTGGCCGATACCACCTTCGCCAGATCATATGCCGAGATCTCCTGAGCCATGGCATCTGGGTCAGCTCCCAAAACGACTGCGCTCACTTGCTGTTGCAGCTGCGACCCAAGGCTTTGTGCGGCGGCAATTGCTTCGAGCGAAGTCTTACTGACCGCACCGTCTTGATGTTCGATGAATACGAGGATTCCGCTACTCATTAGAATATCCGCGCCTCGACGTGAAGTTTCTCGGCGAGCGCAACGGCTCCGGCCTTAGCGTCACCATTACCCAGCAATTGAGTTTGTTTTGTCTTTTGCGGCAAATAGACTCTCTTTAATTGTTGATGCGACGGACGATTCACTATTTCCGACGGTGGGGTCACTTCCTTAATCTCTTTCTTCTTTGCCGCCATGATGCCTTTGAGCGTGGCGTAGCGAATCTGACTGATGCCTGATTGAATCGTCAGCAACGCGGGAGTGGACATGGAATACCACTGATACCAGCCGCCCTCGAGTTCTCTCTTGACGCGCAGCTTGTCGCCAGAGGCGTCGACTTCAATCACAATCGTCGCGTGCGGCATCCCCAGCAACTCAGCTACAATCACGCCGGTTTGGCCGTAACCGTAGTCATCCGATTGCAAACCGGTCATGATCAAGTCCGGCTGCTCATTACGAACTGCTTCCACCAGCGCGCTCGCAGCGGCATACGGAGAAAGGTGCGCGAGACTGTCGCCCACGACATGGATGGCCCGATCGGCTCCGCGCGCCAGCGCGTCCTTGATCACACTCTTGGATCGCTGTGGTCCCATCGAACAGACAACTACTTCGCCGCCCAGTTTCTCTCTGACCCGCAAAGCTTCTTCAAGCGCGTATCCGTCCGATTCGCTAACCTCGAAGGAAAGGTCGCCTTCCTCAATCCATGTTCCATCTTTGTTGATTCGCAAGATCGCGTCCTTGCTGGCGACCTGCTTCATTAATACGATGATTTTCATAAAACTATTGAGTTACACTGGACCTCGTACTTTGCCTTTGAGCTTTGTTCTTTGTACTTTGTACTTTGTTCAGTTGCCAGGCTTGAAAGTCACCTTCAGAGTTCCAAGTTCCAAGTACAAAGTACCAGTTCATCCTTCCTCATATCTCTTGAACAGCAACGCCGCATTCGTACCACCAAACCCAAAACTGTTCGAGAGGGCGTAGTTCACCACAGCTTCGCGCGGCTCGTTAGGAACATAATCCAGATCGCATTCCGGATCGGGGTTGACGTAGTTGATTGTGGGCGGCAGGATATTGCGGTGCAGTGATAAAACCGAGAAAACCCCTTCGATTCCGCCGGCGGCGCCCAGTAGGTGCCCGGTCATCGACTTAGTCGAGCTAACGGCAAGTTGGTACGCGTGCTCGCCAAATGTTTTTCTGATGGCCAGCGACTCAAATTTATCGTTGTAAGGTGTCGAGGTCCCGTGCGCGTTGATATAACCGACTTCTTCCGGTTGAATGCCGGCGTCCTGAATGGTCTTCTGCATAACGCGAATGGCGCCGGAGCCAGTATCATCAGGCATGGTTATGTGAAAAGCATCGGCGGTCATTCCATAGCCGACAAGCTCGGCGTAGATCCGCGCTCCGCGGCGGCGAGCAAACTCCAGTTCCTCCAGAATCATGATGCCGGCGCCCTCGCCTATCACAAACCCATCGCGATCCCGTTCAAAAGGCCGTGACGCCGTGAGTGGATCATCGTTTCGAGTCGAGAGTGCTCGCATGGCAGCAAAACCCGCCACGCTCATGGGCGTGATCGCCGACTCCGCGCCACCGCAAATCATTACATCCGCGGCTGCTCGCTGTATGATCTTGAAGCTGTCGCCGATTGCGTGGGCCCCGGCAGCACAAGCCGTGGCCGTGGCCGAATTCGGACCTTTTGCGTTGTGACGTATCGAAACCTGACCAGCCGCCAGGTTCACTATTGCTGAAGGGATGAAGAAAGGGGAAATGCGGTTAGGACCATCGTTGAGGAGCTTTGAATGTTCCCGTTCGATCGCCCAGAAGTCGCCGATACCGCTACTGATATAGGTGCCGACCTCCTCGGCGATATCGTCACTAACATCGAGACCGCAATCGGCCATTGCTTCCTGGGCCGCGGCAATCGCGTAATGAATAAAGGCGCCCATCTTGCGCGCCTCTTTCTTCTCGATGTAATTCAGCGGATCGAAGTCCTTAATCTCGCAGGCAAACTTGACCGGAAACTTCTCGACGTCGAATCTCTTGATGCGATCCGCGCCGCTCTGACCACTCATCAGCGCAGTCCACGTTGCCTCGACTGAGTTGCCAATCGGCGTTACCAGGCCGAGGCCTGTGACCACAACCCTACGTGTCAAATTTAAAGCTCCTTGAAAGTGGTAATAGGTGAAGGGTTAGCGGTGACCGGATCAACCCGAAGAGGCAATCCTCTCACTTATCACCTATCACTTATCACTACTTTTTGTGCTGGTCGATGTAGTTGTACGCGTCGCGCACACTCTGAATTTTCTCAGCGTCCTCGTCCGGAATCTCGATGCCAAACTCTTCTTCAAAACGCATGACGAGTTCGACCGTGTCCAGCGAATCGGCACCTAGATCATCGATGAAGCGAGCATTTGGCGTGACCTCATTCTCGTCCACACCAAGTTCGTCAACGATGATCTGCTTTACTTTATTCTCGATCTCTTGATCGGGCATATCGTTTTGCTCCTCTGTGATTTTATGAAAACTCGTTTTCAGCCCTGAGAAATTCCCAGATTGGCGCCAGTGGATTTCAGACTCGCGGTATCTTCCACGTTGAGACTCTTCACCTCGCGATTGATCTGGCGCATTAGTCCGCTCAAAACTTTTCCCGGTCCAACTTCGACGAAGGTATCAATACCTTCGCGAATCAACAACTCGACCGATTCCAGCCAGCGCACCGGCGATGAAACCTGCCGGATCAGCGAGTCTCTGGCGTCTACCGCTTTTCTTACTTCCGCCGCGTCAACGTTACTTACCAGCGGAATGCGCAGAACGTCAAGACTCAAAGCTTCCAGATCAGCGGCCAACCTCTCTTGCGCGGGCATCATGAGCGCGCAATGAAACGGAGCGCTCACATTCAGCTTTACCGCGCGCTTGGCGCCCTTTTCAAGTCGGGTACCTTTAAGCAGCTCAATTGCGCGATCAACGGCTTCCGTGTTCCCGGCGATTACCACCTGTTTTGTAGAATTGATGTTCGCCGGCGCGCAAACCTGACCCTGACTCGCCTCGCTACAAACTTTCTCAATCTCAGCCAGTTCCGCTCCTATCACTGCCGCCATGGCACCCTGGCCTGGAGGAACGGCCTCCTGCATGTAACGTCCGCGCGCTCTGACAGTTCTCGCCGCATCGGCCAGGGTCAGCGCTCCGGTGGCGACCAGTGCTGAATACTCCCCGAGGCTGTGTCCAGCAACATACTGCGGCTGGGGAAAACCTTCGGCCTCCATTGCCCGAAGCACGGCGACAGAAACGCTCAGAATCGCCGGCTGCGTGTTCTCGGTCAGCTGCAGGGTTTCCGGCGGTCCCTCAAAGCACAAACGAGAGATATGGAAACTCAGCGCTTCGTCTACTTCTTCAAAGACCTTTCGCGCCGCGGGAAAGTTGTCTCTCAAGTCCTTTCCCATGCCCGGATGCTGCGATCCCTGCCCGGGAAAGACATATGCGATTGCCGATTGCCAATTGCCAATTGCCAATTGTTGTTCTTTCGACCGTTGATTACTTGTTCTGGGCAACCACCTGCTTCACGACCTTCCGAAAACGATTGCAGTCGGAATTTGGCAATTGGCAATCGGAAATTGGCAATGACCCTACCACCGCATCAGCACTCCGCCCCAGGTTACGCCGCCGCCAAACGAGGCCAACAGAATCACGTCATCTTTCTTAATTCGCCCTGCTTCGACACACTCATCGAGGGCGATCGGGATCGAAGCTGAAGAGGTGTTGCCGTGCATCGCAATGTTTGAGTAAACGCGCGCGTCGTCAACGTTCAATTTGTTTGCCACGGCGTCTGTAATTCGCTGATTCGCTTGGTGTGGAATAAACAGACTCACATCTTCGGCTGTTAGACCTGCTTCCTCCAGCACTTCGCGCGAGATGTTAGCCATTGAGCGCACTGCCACCTTGAACAGCTCGTTCCCCTTCATCTTGAAAAAATGGTCGCCGGCAGCCAGCGTCTCGGCGCTCGGCGGGCGACGCGTGCCGCCACCAGGAGAATAGAGCTGCCCCTCGTATCTGCCGTCAGACTTGATCCTGGTCGCGAGGATTCCACGGTCACCCTCAACGCGTCCCAAAACCGCCGCGCCGGCTCCGTCGCCAAACAGTACGCACGTTTGACGATCAGAGTAATCCACATACTGCGTCAGGATCTCGGCGCCGATGACGAGCGCGTTACGCGACTGGCCAGTCTGGACCATCGTGTTCGCCAGGGTGAGACCATACAAGAACCCCGAGCAGGCCGCGACGACATCCATTGCGGCTGCGCTATGGGCGCCAAGCTCTGCCTGAATCAGGCAACCGGTCGAAGGAAGAATCTGATCGGGCGTTACAGTCGCGCAGAGGATCAGGTCGATATCCGAAGTTTCTAACCCGGCGCGTTCGATAGCCTGCCGCGCGGCGCGAACTGCAAACTGCGAAGTGTATTCTCCGGGGCCCGCTTTCCGTCTCTGTTTGATGCCGGTACGCGTAGTTATCCACTCATCAGAAGTCTCTACAGTTTTCTCTAAATCGGCATTGGTCAGAATGCCTTCCGGATATGAATGGCCGGTGCCCAGAATCCCGGCGCGTACGTTTGCCATCTACTGTCCTCAGTTGCAAAAGGGAACGCTAATACTAACCACTAAAAAACGAAAAGCCAACTCAATGGAAGGCCCTGGTTCGTTTTGAGTCAAGAAGTTCAGAGTTCAACCTTTAGGTTGCGGCTTAGCGGTGCGGACAAGCTAAAGCCTGATGAACTCTAAACTGAACCAGCACCCAATGGAGCTAGTGTACACGGACACTCTTGATGGGCCCCTGCGATCCCGCCAGCCCATGTAGCGCGTTGGTTTCAGCTATGCCACGCTCAATTCGCTCACTCGCGCGATTCTCGGAGAACTCCTTTACGTTGCGAATCGCATTGCGAATGGCGCGAGCGTTGGACCTGCCGTGTCCGATCACTACGATCTGACGCACGCCGAGCAATGGCGCGCCACCATATTCCGAATAATCCAGACGTTTCTTGATATTGCGGAAAGCGGGCTTGGCCAGCATTGCTCCCGCCTTTGTGACCGCGGAGGCAGTTAGCTCACGCTTGATCATCGACAGCATCGCTTCGGTCAATCCTTCGGAGAGCTTCAACATGACGTTACCGGTAAAGCCATCAGTCACGATCACGTCTACCAGGCCGGAAAAGACGTCCCGGCCCTCCACGTTTCCTACAAAATTCAAGCTGCTGATCTCGCGCAGAAGCGGAAAGGCTTCCTTGGTCAGGTCATTGCCCTTCGCTTCCTCTTCGCCAATGCTCATCAAACCAATCGCGGGCTTGATGGTGCCCAACACGGCGCGCGAGTAAGCCTCGCCCATAATGGCAAACTGCACCAAATGATGCGCCTTGCATTCGGAATTTGCGCCCACATCGAGAAGCAAAGTGGGCTTAGCTGATTTGGTGGGAATGAGCGCGGCCAGCGCTGGTCGATCTACGCCGGGTAACATGCCGATGACCATCTTTGCGGTGGCCATGGCGGCGCCGGTATTTCCCGCGGATACAAAGCCATCCGCGCGACCTTCGGTAACCAGTTTCGTCCCAATCCTCAAAGAACTCTTCTTCTTGCGCCGGACTGAGGTGGCGACGGGATCGTCCATGCCGATCACCTCGGAGGCTTCCACCAGCTCAATCCCTCGATCTCCGTCTCCGCGCCAGCCACACCGCCGAAGTTCAGGTAGAATCTTCTCCGGCTGGCCGACCAGGATCACTACCACGCCCAGATCACGTGCTGCGGCGAGCGCCCCATCAATCTCAGCGTGAGGAGCGTTGTCGCTGCCCATCGCGTCGAGAACGACTTTTCCCGTCAAACGGGTCTCATTCTTCGACTGATTTCGCAAAGGGAATACTGTTTAGCTGGCTAGGTTTGTTCTACCTGCACCACTTCGCGGTTCCTGTAGTACCCACACTTGGGACAGACGCGATGTTGCAGGCGAGGTTCCTGACAATTTGGACAGGTGGTTGTCTGCGGCACTCGCAGGGCATCGTGCGCCCGGCGTTTACCGCGGCGAGCTTTTGAATGTCGTCTTTTAGGATTTGGCATGAATACTCCAGTAAGGCCATTTTTGATTTTAGATTTCTGATTTTAGATTTTTGATTGCGTTTCACAACCGCTGTCTTTGGCCGGTATCTCTGTACTCCGAAGAACATATTCAGAGAAAGAAACTGAAATCAAAAATCTAAAATCTAAAATCGCAAATCTCTTAGTCCGCTCCAGCCCGGATCAATTTCCGTCGCCTTACAATTACAATCGGTTACATTTCTGTCCGCGCCGCAAACCGGACAAAATCCTTTACAATTCTCCTGGCAAATCGCGTGCGTTGGAATAGCAAGCAACAACTGCTCGCGTACAATGTCGTCTACGTCAATAAACTCACCGTCAAAGATTGAAAGCGCCAGGTCTTCTTGCGCAAGCTGAGCAGTCTCAAGCGACTTGTAGGTCTCCGCAGTTACGTATTCCAGTCGGAAGTCACTGCTGATCGGCAACTCCACGGGTTGCAGACAGCGGTCGCATTCTACCTCGGCGATCGCGGCAAACTCGCCCTCCACAACTACTTTGTGTTCGGTGCGACCAATGCGCCCTGAAACCCTTGGAGCTCCCGCCAGTACTACCCTGTCATCATCAAGAACCAATTCTCCGGCTGCGTACTCGTGGGCAAATTTGCCCGCCTTATTTTCCAGCCTTGCAAGCTCAACCCGCATGACACACTACTCTGTGACAAATGTAGTTTTTCAAGCAGCTACGGTACAAAAATTTTATTATAGTCACGAGCGTTGAGGTGTCAACGCAGCTAAAGCTAACTGCTTTCAACATCTACAGTGACGAAGGTATCCAGTGCGTCCTTTCGCAGGGCCTTAGCCAGTCGCTCGTTGCCCCCGGTGACCAGCCCGCCGGCATCCCGTTCGACCCCCTGAAAAAAGGGAAAAACTACGGG
>CAZVHN010000827.1:0-2532 GCA_964626895.1 uncultured Chloracidobacterium sp.
ATCGGCGCGGCGTATTCGGCGCTGGAAGAAGGTATTGGTTCCAATTTAGCCGGGGGAACCCATCACGCTTTTTCCGATCGCGGCGAGGGATTCTGTGTGCTAAACGACGTGGCAGTCGCGATTCACGTGCTTAGGCGCGACGGTCTCATACGCCGGCCTGCTGTTATCGACTGCGACGTGCACCAGGGCAACGGCACCGCGACGATCTTCGCAGGCGACGGGGATGTGTTTACCTTCTCAATGCATGGCGCAAAGAACTATCCCTTGTTCAAAGCCCAATCGAGCCTCGATATCGAATTGCCAGATGGGACCGCCGATGAATCTTATATTCGGACACTGGCCCATCACCTTCCCTTCGTATTCCAGCATGACCCGGACATTCTCTTCTATCTGGGCGGCGCAGATCCGTACGTCGGAGACAAGCTGGGCCGTCTGGCACTCTCAATCGAAGGACTGCGAAGCCGAGACGAGTTGGTATTAGACGAGTGTTACCAGCGCGAGATTCCAGCGGTCACAGTAATGTCAGGCGGATATGGCGAGAATATCAGCGACACAGTTGAGATCCATTGCAACACCATTCGAACCGCGAAAAGAATCTTCGAGAGTCGGCAAGAAGTCTTTAGTCAAGGAATGTCGGGCACAAAACGCAGATGAGAAAAGCCCGGGCCGAGCGAAAAAGCACTATCCGCAGGATAGTCCGCCTGTTCCTATTAATCGGGCTGGGCGTTGTCATCGGCTTTCTTGGGTACCAGCTGATTGTGCTGGCCCGTGTGGCCCGGCTGCGTTCCGAAAACCCGGCGACCACGTCGTTGATTGATGCGAGGGCAGAAGAAACGCGTGCCCGAGGACAAGAACCCCGACGCACGCAGGTTTGGCTTCCTCTCGATCGGATTTCACCAAACCTTCAGCGTGCGGTCCTGGCAGGCGAAGACACAAACTTCGTGACCCACAATGGCTTCGACTATCAGGCAATTCAGAAAGCCTGGGACGAGGCACAGCGTGCCGCAGCAAATGAAGCGAAGACAGAAGGCGACAATGAGTCAGACTGGCTCCCGTACCTTCCCGACTTCAAACGTGGCGCCTCAACAATCACACAGCAGCTCGCCAAGAATCTCTATCTGTCCACTGACAAAACTTTCATTCGCAAAGGTCAGGAAGCCATCATTACAATCTTCCTGGAGCGCCTGCTCACAAAACGACGCATTCTTGAAGTCTACTTGAACGTGATCGAATGGGGCGATGGTATCTATGGCGCAGAAGCGGCGGCGCAACACTACTTTCGCAAGTCCGCCACGAGTTTAAGTGTTACTGAAGCAGCATTTCTCTCGGCGATAATCCCTAACCCGCGAACTGTATTCAATCCGAAAATGAACCCGCGGCGCGTTGCGCGACGACAACGAATCATTTTGCGCGGTACCCCTTACGTTAGATTACCCTAGAGGTGTTTTCTGATTAATTGGAGCCCTTAGACAACGCCGGGTTGGCCAACCGCCGGGCCACTCGCTGAACCGGAGACAAGCAGAAAAAGGCCAGGCTTAAAAAAGCCTGGCGTATGCAGTGGGAGGAACGCATTAGAAATTGTCTCTGGACTGGGACTCTGTGAAACTACAGAGCGAATTCTTTGGTTAACTGAAGTTCTGCCTTGCGCAGTTCGTAACGACCGCGGCCTAGATTCCCTTCGGGACTAAGTGCCAGAACAACGAAGTAGTCGTGACCTAGTAATCGCATTATCACGATTGCGTTGTCGAGCGAAACCACCAGCTCCCGGAGTTTTCCCAGGCCAATGTCGCTCCCAGATCGCTGGGCACTGCGTACGAGAGAAGTAAACTCCGCGGCTGCGACATCGAGATTAGCTTCGTTGCCTGCCTCACCGAGTACCTTCTCAACGGCAATACCGTCGAGACCCATGATGAGCGCACCGAGGCTTCCCTCGGTGCGCTCAACGATGCTTTCAAGCAGTTCTTTGAACATTCCAAACCTTCCTTACGGGCGTGTGCCACCCAAAGCGCCGGGCCGTGCCGAAGGGGCATTCTGAGCTGGAGTATTTGGCGTCGGAGCACTCAACCCCTGCGGTGTCGTTGTCTGCGGCCGGTTCTGCTCCTGCTGTAACTGCGTGGGAGTGGGGGTGTTGCTTTGTGGATTGCCCAACGGAACGGGCTGCTGAATGGTTGTGATGCGTGGTCCTGTGCTTGCAGCACCCGGCAGCGGACGGCCCTGGTAGTCGGGTCGATAGATGCGGGGAGTGATGAAGAAAAGGATTTCGCTGTTGGACCGGGTCGTTAACTTGCGTTTGAAAAGATTACCGATCACCGGGATCGAAGCCAGACCAGGCGTGCGTTGCCGGGTCTCGCCTTCCGTGTCAGCCAACACTCCACCCATCACGGTCGTGCCGCCATCGGGAACCAGCACCTCAGACTGCATGCGCTGGGTGTCGATGCCGGGAACGCCACCGACGGCGATACCGGTAGTGATGGTGTTGTTTTCAATGGTTACGCGAAGAATAACGGTACCAACGTCCGTTATCTGCGGCGG
>CAZVHN010000828.1:0-3341 GCA_964626895.1 uncultured Chloracidobacterium sp.
CGTCGAGCCAGTACATGTGGTCAACTGGCTCACAAGCAATCGGGAAATCAGAGAAACCTTTCCTATCATAGCGGACTATATCAACCTGGCCTATTTTCGGCTCTGGCGGGACAACGAGATCCACATGCACCGGCCCCGCAAGCGTGCTATACGCGAGACTGCGCGGGCGTTCGCCGAGAATCCCTTGACCATAATCGGTGCTGATTTCATCGTCGACCCGACGAACCAGGGACTGGGGTATACTCAGATTAAAGTGTACGAGGAGATTGCGCGGCGTCGCTTCAACAATATCGACAAGACCGTATACGGTTCGGGCTATCGCTCTTATTTCGATATTACTCCCGACCTGAAATTCATTCTCGGACCGGATCATCGCGTGCCCAATCTGGTCCACTGTCTTGGGGCTGGGCAGGCGTTCAAATACACACCCGTCTTTGGAGAAATCATCGCCGACTTTGTAACCGGCGGAACCGAATATGCGAAGCTCGCTGCCGATTTTTCGATCTCGCGCTTCGACGAACAGTATATGGCGAATTTCTGGGAACGTGTCGCAGGCAGCGACAACACACTCCAAGCTGAGGCCGTGTCTCTCTAACCTTGCTCGCTAGTATTGGCCCCCAGATCGGATACATCTTTCCCGTCGGGGGCATGCAGGGATACCTGAGCCTGAAAGGCTACAAGGGGCTTTGTCACGTTGTCGGCGTTCAGTTGCGGTGAATGTAGCGGGCAACAGGCGTCATGCGGTGGCGGATGCCGCGGCCCAAATCGACCCTCGCCGACATCAGCGAGAACCATTAATTGATTCATCGCTTCAATTCTCCTCGGCTGTGTGAACGATGTTGTCGGCCCGCTCGATGCCGGTCGGGTAGTAAGCACCGGTCTGCGCTGCGCCGAACTCCAACATGTTCTTCCGCGCACTCTCGATGGCGTCGAACTCCTTGGTGAGCGTCAGCATACGGACGGCGCAGCCATCGGCATCGAGTTCCATGTTCTTGAGCAACGGCCGGATGTAATAGAAGGGCTGCAAACCTAAATGGCGGGAACTTTGCGAAGCAATGCGCGTGTGGCCAAGGGTGTGATGGCAGCACTCATGCGCCATCAGGAAATGCGCAAAGGCCCTGTCGATCTTAAGGGTCGGGGCATCGATCACGATCACAGATCGATCGTTCGCATCCTGCGTCGACGACGCCTGCTCAGATAAATCCGGAATAACATACGTGACAACCGCACAATACGGGTTGTCGATGGAAGACAGCCGATGCTGGAACTCGGATCTTGCGCCGATTAAACGCGATGGCCCGTTAAGCACTTCCGCATCCGAGCCCTGGAGGTCGGTGGCATCGGTCGTCGCAGTCATCGCAGCAACTCCCAACGCCACGAGAAGGGGGGTGAGCGCTCTTGAAAACTGCGTCCGACCAGCAACTTTGGGACGCGCAAACGCGCCAATATTCAGCCGCATCTCACCTCTCCGCAACAATGCTCAGCGCTGTTGGCGTCATAGCCGTCAGCGCGATGGACTAGACAATTCAACACCGGGTATCTTGCACAAACCCTGAGCCGGCACGCCAAGTGCGCTGTTGAACTTGCTCGACATGTTCTGAAACGCGATCAGTCCCGTCAATTCCACGATGCCGTCATCGTCGAAAAAGCACCTCAAGCGCTCGACCTGCTCATCTTCCACCTGCCGGTCCGATCGCGTCATGGCCTCTGCGTAGTCGAGGACCGCTTGCTCGCGGCGATCAAACAGATTGCTTTGGCGCCACGTCTCGAGAGCTTCCACTTTTTCCAGGCTCACGCCCCGCTTGATGAGCGTTGCCGAGTTCAGATCGACGCAAAAGGAGCAGGTGTTGACCTGCGACACACGGACGGTGACGAGGGAGCGTAAGGCAGCATCAATGGGCGAAGATCGCCGGTCGATCATGCCAAAAAGAATCGCCACAGCGGTGAACAGTTTCGGCGCTCTGGCCCAGAGCAGGGCTGCCTGCAGGACCTCCCCATACTTGCGGCGCTGGTTCCAGAAGAATGGCCGAAGGTAGAACGGGTAGCTCCCGAGCGGCTTTGCGTGCACTCGCATTTGTTAGCCTAAACGCCTTGAGCTCTAAGTTGTTGGCTGGTCCGAACTCATCTGGCTTTCTGCGAAGTCAGTAGCGCGCGCTCGCCAATCACTCTCTAAACTTTGATTCTATGCTACTCCGCATTGCTTGCACTCGTACCGACTTCGATAACTCGATCTCCACAATATTTGTCCCCTCAAATTTTGCGATCTTGCCAATCAGCCCTCCACCAGTCACGATTTTATCTCCCACGTTCAGTGAGGAAAGAAGGAGGCCATGCTCGGTTATGCGTTTTAGCTGGGGCCTAATAAGAAAGAGATAGGCTGTCGAGAGGACGGCAAGGACTGCCAATGATGGGATCGCAATCTCTGCAATGGCCATGAGCGTCGCTCCGGGTTCAATCCTTAAATGAGTATAGGCAAGTATCAGGCCTGATCGAGCGGCGCGTCCCTTGATGAGCGGCAGCTAGGCCGGAGATGGAAACGGGTCGCAGGGTCTTCCTGGCTCCCCGTCTTCGCTGCCAACAGCATTTTACCCGCCAACACACCTCGGCAGACCGGGTCGGGCTGTGAACATGACCAAGTGCCATAAACACTTTCGTGTGGAGGCCGAGTATGATCGAGACATCTTGATTCTCCTCACGCCTCACGCGTTAGCTGGCATGTTTGAGCGAGACTTTTCAGCTTGTTTGAATGCCCAGCTAGTACCAAATATTCCGATCAGCAGAAGCGCGACGTGGGCTAAGATGTAGCCTGGCAACCATACGATCAGGCCGGCATTAACACAAAAAATTATGGACCAAAGGCAAGACAGCACGACCATCAACTGAAATCGGACTGTCTTAGGCAGTCTCATCAATGCGTTTTTATCCGGATCCATGATCGCCTTTGAAGCAGTGATCAACATCGTGTTACTCCGTATTTTGAGCCGTGGAAGTTCTAGCGAACCCGCGTCAGCCGTTGGTGTAATCGGCAATCAGTTTGCTCATTTTGTTTAGCCGCAAACCTTACATCCGACAGTTAGGCGTTGTGGGTCGCCAACTTGACGAGCTGGCGACCCGCGTTGTTAGACGTTGACAATCACGTGGCTGGCGGAAGAACGACGGTGTCGATGACGTGAATCACGCCGTTGGATGCGACGATGTCTGTGGTAATGACCTTGGCGTCGTTGATCGTCACGGCGCCCTCCATGACCGTCACCTTGACCATCTTGCCGTTCACCGTCTTCGCTTCCTTGAGCTTGACGACGTCGGCAGCCATCACCTTACCCGGCACAACATGGTAGGTG
>CAZVHN010000829.1:0-3066 GCA_964626895.1 uncultured Chloracidobacterium sp.
GGGATCCATTGGCTACCGCAAATGGTTCTGTGGTGAGCGGGTACTGGTCGTGGTGGAGTGCTGGGATCCATTGGCTACCGCAAATGGTTCTGTGGTGAGCGGGTACTGGTCGTGGTGGAGTGCTGGGATCCATTGGCTACCGCAAATGGTTCTGTGGTGAGCGGGTACTGGTCGTGGTGAGTGCCGGGATCCATTGGCTACCGCAAATGGTTCCGTGGTGAGCGGGATAGCTCGTGGTGAGTGCTGGGACCATTGGCCCAAAGTATGTTGCTTTTAGCCTTCCTTGAGAAGCTGCCTGCAGAATTATCTTGTCAATTCTGTAAATCCTGTCCACGATCTGCGACTAACGGTTCATAAGGCAAGGCGTCAGTGCATCCCGTCATCTATCTCAACCGAACGATGGTCGAGGCCACCAGGGCTCGCATAGCGCCTGTGTCTTCGGCGATGCTTTACGGTCGAGGTGTTTTCACCACCGTAGCAATCTACCACGGTGCCCCCTTTTTATGGACGCAACACTGGCGGCGCCTGCTGGACCACGCCGGGCGCCTTTCCATCGATTGCAGCGGATGCACCGAGCAGGGCGTAGGCGAGGCACTCGAGAAGCTCATCTCAGTGAATCGTGTTCGCGATGGGCGAGCTCGTGTGATTCTGCTGGCGCGCAGCGGACGCGACTTCTGGAAGACCAAAGCCCCTGGCGGCAAGAAGACAGACCTGCTGATCATGACCGGGGAGGCGCAAAAACTCCCCCAGGCAGGAATGAGTCTGGCCGTCTCGCCTTATCGCTTCAACACTTTTTCACCTCTCACCGGAATCAGAAGCTTGAATTATCTGGAGCACGTCCTGTCCTGGGAAGAAGCTCAAGCGAGAGAATTTGACGAAGCGGTCATGCTAAACGAACGCGGCGAAATAGTCTCCGCGACCATGGGCAACATCTTCTGGGTGAAAGATGGGACGGTTTACACTCCCACGCTCTCGACCGGGGCCCTGGCGGGTGTCACGCGAGCGGCGGTGATCGAACTCGCGAACAAGCATTTCATTCCCCTGATCGAAGGCGTACAAGAGCTGGCCGATCTCACCGAAGCCGATGAAATCTTCCTCACCTCGGCAGGCCTCGGCGTCGCCATCGTAACTACATTCGACTTTCGGCGGTATTCAATTGTAGCGGGAAGCGTTGCGGCGAGGCTGCGTGACGCGTTTCGAAGTCTTGTCTCAGAGAACAAGTGAACGAAACTATTTTCTGGCCAGCACTACTGGCGCCTGTTCGGCCGCACGAATGCGTTCGAAGAAAGTGCGAATGACTTGGTACTGGGCGGCAGGTATGGTTGTCGCTCGTTGAATCAGGGCACGTGTAAAGACGAGTTCACGGTTCTTTACTTCATAGCTGGTTTTATACGAGCCAAACGGTGCGTCGAGCTTCACTGCGTCAGGCATCTCATCAACGTCAAATCCTGCCGGCAGTTTGACACGAACCACTTCAGTAAATGCGTGTGAGTCAAGCACGATGGGATGCTCGCGCCTTGCTTCTGTCAAAAAGAGAGCTTCCCGGCGCGATACGATTGAGGGGTTAAAGACTAGGAGTCGATCCTGCATTAGCTGTCCGTACGCAATGGCGGAAAAGTCGACATCGAGACCAAAGCGGCCCTCGACATTATCGTCCACGGGCTGGATTCGGGAGATAAGCGCCGTGGTGGCGCCGCGCGTCACCCATGCTTCCAACATTTGCTTGTACCCAGCGCTTGATAGTCCCCGGAATGCGCGGCGGTTATACACCGCCGTTTGTCCGGTCGATTTCTCTTTGAGCTTCGCAGTAATTGAACCTTGCGGTGACAACTCGACTTCCGACTCTCGGTCTAGCTGACTCGACTCTGGCGGCATAGTGGGCATTCGCGCGAGGCCACCGGAATCACCGGCGATGATCAGGGCAAAACTACCCTGCTCTTTCTCGGGCAGGTCGCCGACAGTGGTGTGCTCGTCGGTAGCGTCAAATATGAGCAGTCGCCCCAGCACAGCGTGTTTAATAACGGTGGCCGCCTGAATTTCATCGCCCACTTTGATCCCAATGATGCAATGGTTGAACTGAATCGGTGAGGCCCATTCTTCACGAACGTGAGTTGGGTCGCCACTGTAGATGACAATCGGATAAGAAATGATGTTAATGGCTCTGAGCATCGAGCGCATGAGGTTTGCTTTGTCCTTACAATCACCGTATGCCTTGGCAAGGACTTGCGCAGCGGCATGCGGTCGGTAGCCATTCCCTTTTCCCACGCCGATATCGATAGAAATGTACTGAAGACGTTGCACAAAACGAGCGATTGCCCGGATGCGGTCTAGTTCGGTCTTCGAATTGGCAGTCAACTCTCGGGCCTTAGCCGCAACGCTCTCATCCGGTATTGCTTGCGGGTCGTGCAGCTCTGAAGCCCAGCGTGACACTTGCGTCCAGTCCTCGAAGCTCCTTGCATTTGCTCCTGGTCCGCTGTCCCCACGGGAGTAGTTGATAGCTACTCGGGGGGCCAGGTTGCCGAGTTTTGGGCTGGAGACCTCGGGTTTTATCGGCGCCAGGTTGAGCAACTCCCACGAGTAGGTTGCGCCGCTGATGGTGGGCTCAACCTTTTCGTGATTGAACGTTATGCTGGTGGCGCGCCAACCCGGAGGCAAGGTCAAGCTATACCGGGATTGTAGCGTCGGCAAACGACCCTGGAATGGCCAGACATCTTGGTTGAACAGTGGCCGCTCCTCGCCTGAGGCCTGGTAACCAAACACCACACCGGCATCGGCGTCGTCTGAGGCGTCGATAATCTTCACGCGATACTCATCGTAGATGTCATTGGGCTCACTGATGCGATCCACCGTTTCGTTCTTGCTATACTTTTTCACGAAACCATTGGGCCGAATCAACCACGCCGTCATCTCGCGAATCTTCACGTCCCCCTCGAGCGTTCCGTCGTTCTGGGAGTATCCCCTTCCACTTCGTCTTCAACGCGACCCTTCCAGAAGAGCGCTTCAGCGTCCGCGTCCTTTTCGACGATGGGGGCCTTTAGGGCCAGGTCGGCCGGGCCGATGGGCCTC